>CALCDK010000051.1 GCA_937900605.1 uncultured Olsenella sp. | reverse complement strand
CACACCCCCGCCGGCGGCCGCGTGCGCGTGGCCGTCACCCAGGACGCGCTGGCCTGCCGCTTCCACGTGAGCGACACGGGCCCGGGCATCGCCGAGAGGGACCTGCCGCACGTCTTCGAGCGCTTCTACCGGGGCGACGACGGCGCCGACGAGCCGGACCCCACCGGCGTGGGGATCGGCCTGGCCCTGGCGAAGGGCCTCGCCCAGGCACAGGGCGCCACCCTGCACGCGGGCAACGAGCCCGACGGCGGCGCGGCCTTCGACCTGTGCTTCTTCTCGTCGACGGTCTAGCGCGGCACGCAGCCCCGTCCGCCGGGGGTCCCGGCCCCAAGGTGACGGAAGCGTCACGCACGGGTCAGGGAGCGGCAACCGGTACCTGCGACGATGGGCTCGCCACGTAGTCCCCCACGGAAGGGAGAGCGCAATGGAGATCATCCGCGCGGAGCACCTCACCAAGACGTACGGGACCGTCGACACCGCCGTCCGTGCGCTCGACGACGTCAGCCTGTCGGTGCGAAGCGGCGAGTTCGTCGCGATCATCGGCAGCTCGGGGTCGGGCAAGTCCACCCTGCTGCACCTCATGGGCGGCGTCGACCGCCCCACCTCGGGCACCGTCCTGCTCAACGGCCAGGACGTCTTCTCGAGGAGCGACGAGCAGCTCGCGGTGTTCCGCCGTCGCGAGGTGGGCCTCGTGTACCAGTTCTACAACCTCGTCCCCGTGCTCGACGTGGTCGAGAACCTCACCCTGCCGGTCCTTCTCGACGGCAGGCCGGTCAACCAGGACCGCCTCGAGGCCATGATCGACACGCTGGGCCTGCGCGGGCGCGAGCACCACCTCCCCAACCAGCTGTCGGGCGGCCAGCAGCAGCGCGTCGCGATCGGCCGCGCGCTCATGAACGCCCCTGCCGTGGTGCTGGCCGACGAGCCCACCGGCAACCTCGACTCGCGCAACTCCGCCGAGGTCATGGACCTGCTGCGCCGCTCCAACCGCCAGCTGGGCCAGACGCTCGTGGTCATCACCCACGACGAGCAGGTCGCGCTCATGGCCGACCGCGTCGTCTCGCTCGAGGACGGCCGCGTCGCCTCCGACACGGAGGCGAGGTAGCCATGGGACGCAGGGAGGACGGGCCCCGCGCGGGCGTGCTCGCCCGCTTCACCATGCGCTCGCTCGCGCGCAACCGCGTGCGCACCGCAGTCACCGTCGTGGGCGTCGCGCTCGCGTGCGGCCTGCTCACGGCGGTGCTCGTGAGCGTGAGCACGCTGCGCGGCGGCATGGTCGACAGCGTGCGCTCCCTCGACGGGACGTGGCAGGTGCGCATCGACGCCGACGACGGGGCCCAGCTCGACGCGGCCCTCGCCGCCATGGGCGACCACCTCGACCGCCTGGCCGTCCAGCATCCCATGGGGGTCGTGGCGCTCGAGGCGGGCGCCGCCGAGCACGGCGGCGAGCTGCTCTCCGTCGCGACCGTCCCCGTCGAGGACATGGGCCGCCCGCGCGCCGCCGGGGACACGGACTTCGAGGTGACCCGCGGGCCCGTGGCCTGCGTAGGCCGCCTTCCGCAGGCCCCCGGCGAGGTCGCGCTGCCCGAGTACCTGCGCGGGGAGGAGCTGCCCCAGGGCGCCAGCGCCATCGGCGGCCAGGACGCGACCATCCACGCCGAGGGCCCGCTGGAGCTCGGCTCCACGGTCGCGCTCGCCCCCGCCACCCTGCGCACGACCACCCCCCAGGGCACCTACGACAACGACCCGATGACGCCCCACGCCGACCGCGGCGAGGGCGTCTCCTCGGAGCTCGTCGGCATGGGCGAGCCCCGCGAGCTCGTGGTGGTGGGCTTCGTGCAGAGCGACTGGCGCGTCGGGGGCTCCGTCGCGTACGTGAGCACCGACGAGCCCGCCATGGGGCCGTCCTCCCCCGTGAGGGCCTGGGCCTCCACGACCGGCTACCACAGCGAGGACGAGCTCCTCGCCGACGTGACGGGCGCCTCCCCGGACGTCTCGGCGGCGACCAACAGGTCGCTGCTCATGTACCAGGGCATCTCCGTGGGGGCCGCCATCCAGGACACCCTCGTGGCGGGCACCGTGGTCCTCGCGGCCGTCATCGGCCTGGGCGCAGGCTCGCTCGTCCGCAACGCCTTCGCGATCTCGGTCGGCGAGAGGACCAGGCAGTTCGGGCTTCTCGCCTCTCTGGGCGCGACCCGCAGGCAGCTGAGGTCCACCGTGTTCATGGAGGCCGGCGTGCTCGGCCTGGTGGGCGTGCCCCTGGGCCTGCTGCTGGGGCTGGCCGGGACGTGGGCCGCGTTCGCCGCCACGAGCGAGGGGTGGGCCGCGATGCTGGGCGCGGGCCAGGCGCCGGCCGTCCAGGTGCTGCCGCGCGACCTCGCGTGCGCCACGCTGCTCTCCTGGGTGGTGCTGCTGCTGTGCGCCCTCTCCCCCGCGCTGAGGGCCTCGCGCGTCTCGCCCGTCGAGGCGCTGCGACAGGTCCAGGACGTGCGCCCCAGCAGGCGCATGCGCCGCAGGCTCGGCCGCGCGGGCGGGACCATGGCCGGCCTGTCCGCGGACGGCCGCAGGCCGAGGGGGCTCGCGGCGCGCCTGGGCGGCATGCCGGGCTTCCTGGCCCACAGGACCCGCGAGGCCGCGGGCGGGCGCGGGCGCACGGCCGTCCTGTCGCTCGGCGTCTCGGTGACGCTGCTGGTCACGGCCGGCCTGCTCGGCCAGTACCTGGGCCTCGCCGACGACTTCATGGACTTCACGGGCTCCAGCGACATGGAGGTGGCGTTCGTCGCCGACGACCCCGACGGCACGCCGAGCGAGGCCACCATGAACCACGCGCTCGACGGCGCCCTGCTCGACCGGGCCGAGGCGGTCCCCGGCGTGGCGTCGGCGTCGCTCGTCGCGCAGACGATGGCCGTGACGCACCTCGACCCCGCCTGCGCCGACTGGGAGGCCCTCGACCGCGTCGGCGAGGACTCCGGGCTCGCGACCGTCGGGCGCGACGGCTGGGGCAAGAGCAAGGTGCTGCTCGTGGACGCCGGGACCTGGGAGCGCCTCTCCGCCGAGGCGGGAGTCGATCCCGGGCGCGCCCGCGCGGCCGCCGACCCCAGGACCCCGGGCTGCCTGCTGGGGGGCACGGCCTACGGGACGGTCCTGGGCTCCTACGCCACGGCCAACGTCGTGCGCCAGGCGCCCGGCTCCGTCGAGCTCCTGCCCAGGAGCTCGCTCGACGGCCACCTGACCCTGACGGCCACCGGGGTCGAGCTGACGCACCTCGACGAGCGGGGGGAGGTGGCGAGCATGGTGCCCCTCTCGCAGGCCGGGCTGTCCGGGACCCAGGTCGGGGTGCTCGCCCTCGTCGACGAGCTGCCCGGCTGGTTCCCCCTGGGCAACAGGTCCGCGCTCTCGGCCTTCCCCGCCGTCATCATGCCCCTCTCGGCGTGGGCCGGCGTCCAGGCGGACCCCGAGCTCGCCGCGCAGGACCTCGGCGTGATCTCGCTGTTCGCGTCGGTCGACCCCGACGCCGACAGCGCCGTCGCCTGCGACGGGATCGAATCCGTCCTCGAGGAGACGGAGGGGCTGAGTGTCATGCAATCGACCGACTTCGTGGAGCAGGCGCGCCAGAACCGCGCCGCCTCGCAGACGGTCCAGGTGTTCCTCTACCTGTTCACCGCCATCATGGCCGTCATGGCCGTGGGCAACGTGTTCAACACCATCGCGTCGGGGATGATGCTGCGCACCCGCGAGTTCGCGGCGCTGCTCTCGGCGGGCATGGGCCGCAGGGGGCTGAGGCGGATGGTCGCGCTGGAGTGCCTGGGGCTCGCCGCGCGCGGCCTGGCACTGGGCCTGGTGCTGTCGCTGCTGGTGGACGTCGCGCTGTACCGGGCGGTCACGATGTCGTTCGCGGGCCTGGTCATGACGCTGCCGGTCGGCCACGTCCTGGCTGGCGCGGCGCTGAGCTGCGCGGTGCTGGCGGTCGCGTGCGCCTACGCGCTGCGTCGCACCCGCGCCATGAGCCTCGTGGACGCGCTGCGCAGCGAGGTGATGTAGGTCGCGGCGAGGGGCCTCGGGGCGGTGCCGGGCGGTGCGGGTATGCCGTTCGGGGCGCAGATGCCGTCCGGGCCGCCCGCGCGGCGGCGAGAGAGACATGGCGCGCGCTCGGACGGGCGCGCGTGCGGCACGGGCGCCGCGTCCCGCAGGGCCGGGGCGCGGCGCCGCCGCGTTTCCGGCGGTGCATTTCTCGCCCACGACGGACGGGCGCGGGGCATATGTTGGTAGACTGGTCAGAATTTCGCCGCGAGAAGGGAGCACGCATGCACGACGGGAACGCCGCGAAGGGGCCGGTCGGGCCGTGCGCCACGCCGGACGCCGGGCACGTCGAGCCGCCCAAGCGCTACTCGCTGGGGACGGCGGTCTGCCTGATCATGGGCATCTGCATCGGGTCGGGCATCTTCTTCAAGAGCGACAACGTCCTCATGGCCACCGGCGGCGACGTCGGGCTGGGCGTGGCCATGTTCTGCGTGGCGGCGCTCTACATCGTGTTCGGCGGGCTGGCGCTCTCGCTGTTCGCCGCGCGCACCGACGGGTCCGGCGGCCTGGTGGACTACGCGCAGCGCTTCGTCTCCCCCGGGTTCGCGCGCGTGCTCGGGTGGTTCTACACCTTCGTGTACCTGCCCTCCGTCACGGCCGTCGTCTTCTGGGTCGTGGGCGTGTACGCGTGCCTGGTCGCGGGGGTCGACGCCGGCTTCTGGACGCAGCTGGGCATCGGCGTGGTCGCGCTTCTGGCGTGCGGGGCCCTCAACGCCCTGGCGCCGAGGGCGTCCGGCTGGCTGCAGGGCCTCACGACGGCGCTCAAGGCCGTGCCGCTCGTGGCGGTAGGGGCCATCGGGCTCGCGGCGCTTCTCGGCGGCACGGCGCAGATGGCGCCCGTGGCCGCGGCACAGGGCGCGGCGGCGCGGGGCGGCTCGCTCGCGTGGCTC
>CALCDK010000050.1 GCA_937900605.1 uncultured Olsenella sp. | reverse complement strand
CTCCGTCGCGGACATGGGCCTGCTCAAGATGGACTTCCTGGGCCTGCGCACGCTGACCGTCATCAGCCGCGCCAAGGCCAACATCAAGGCCAATTACGGCATCGACATCGACGTCGACAAGATCCCCTTCGACGACCCGGAGATCTTCAAGCTCATGAGGGAGGGCCGCACCGCCGGCGTCTTCCAGATCGAGTCCGCCGGCATGACCTCGACCATCAAGAACATGCGCCCCACGGAGTACAAGCAGGTCGTCGCACTCATCGCCCTGTACCGACCGGGCCCGCTGGGCGCCGGCATGGTCACCAGCTACATCGACCGCATGAATGGGCGCGAGGAGGCCGTCTCGTACGACCCGCGCCTCGACGACATCCTCGGCGAGACCTACGGCACCATGGTCTACCAGGAGCAGGTCATGCGCATCTCCATGAAGATGTCGGGCTTCTCGGCCGGCGAGTCCGACTCGCGCATCCGCAAGCCCGTGGCCAAGAAGAAGATCAAGCTCCTCACCTCGACCGAGTTCCACTGGGACGACGGCAAGGACGAGACCACCTACGAGCACTGGATGAACGGCGCCGTGCGCAACGGCTACAAGAAGGAGATCGCGCAGCGCATCTGGGACGACGTCCTCGAGTTCGCGTCCTACGCCTTCAACAAGTCGCACTCGGCCGGCTACGCCATCCTGGTCATGCAGACCGCGTGGCTCAAGGCCCACTACCCGCGCGAGTACATGGCCTCGGTCTTGACCTCCTACATGGGCAAGACCGACAAGATTGTCCACTACGTCACGGCCTACCGCCACGAGGGCGTCGCCATCCTGCCCCCGGACATCAACGAGTCCGGCAAGGACTTCACTGCCACCTCCGAGGGCGTGCGCTTCGGCTTCGCCGGCATCCGCGGCGTGGGCGAGGGCGTGGGCGAGGCCATCATGGAGGAGCGCGAGAAGAACGGCCCCTTCTCGACGCTGCACGACTTCGTCGACCGCATGGACTCCTCCCAGGCCAACCGCCGCGTGGTGGAGGCGCTCATCTGCTCGGGCGCGTTCGACTCCACCGGCTACACCCGCATGCAGCTCATGCGCTTCGTCGACAAGAACAACCCCGAGAACATCATCGACGCCGCCGCGCGCCAGCAGAAGGTGCGCGACGCGGGGCAGTTCTCGATGTTCGACATGTTCGGCGACGTCGAGGGCTCCGGCTTCGAGAACAGCGTCCCCGAGCCCGACGGCGTGGAGTGGGACCGCTCGGTCAAGCTGGCCCGCGAGCACGAGTTCCTGGGCCTGTACGTCTCGGACCACCCGCTGCGCCCGTACGAGTACGCGCTGGCGAAGAACCGCGACTACACCGTCGCGGACATCGAGGTGGCCGAGGAGCACACCGACGCCCAGGGCGGCGTCCACGAGCGCTTCAAGGTCCCCGAGGGCAAGCCCATCCGCCTCGCCGGCATGGTGACGCAGGTCCAGAAGAAGACCACCAAGAAGGGCGACTCCATGGCCGTCGTCACCCTCGAGGACATGGAGGGCGAGGTCACCCTCGTCGTGTTCCCCAAGCTCTACAAGAAGTGCGCCGCCACCCTTGCCGGCGAGGTGGACCCGGAGTCCGGCGAGTCCACGGGCGACGTCTTCGTCAAGGTGCTCGGCAAGCTCGAGCGCGGCGACCGCGGCAACCAGGTCATCTGCCTGGAGGTCGACCCCCTGGTCCTGGACGAGAGCGCCAACCGCCCCAAGGTCATGGAGGTCAACATCCCCGCCGGCCTGCTCACCCGCCCGTACATGGACTCCATGAACGACATCATCTCGCGCTACCCGGGCCTGGACCACGTCGAGCTGCGCGTCGAGGCCACCTCCGGCGACGTGATGCGCATGGAGCTGCCGGCGCGCGTCGACGCGCGCAACATGGTCCTTCTCGCCGAGATGATCGACCTGGTGGGCAGGCAGGGCAAGGTCACGGTGGCATAGCCGCCGGCGGGGTCTGGTTCGCCGTTCGGGCCCGCGTCGTCGGCCGGTCCCGGGTCGCCGGCCAGGCCCGCACGGATGCCGCCGACGGGTCCCTCGCAACGTCTGCGACGGGCTGGGTATCATAAGAAGAAGGGGGCCCGGGCGCCTGCCCGGGCCGTGGCATCGAGCGAGAGGAGCTCTCATGGCCGAGGTCAAGTTCTATCGCTGCAACCACTGCGGCAACATCGTCGCCGTCGTCAGGGACGGTGGCGTCGACCCCGTCTGCTGCGGGGAGACGATGCAGCTGCTGGAGGCGGGCTCCACCGACGCCGCCGTCGAGAAGCACGTCCCCGTCGTCTCGCGCGACGGCGACGACGTCGTGGTCCGCGTCGGCTCCGTCGACCACCCCATGCTCGAGGGGCACTACATCCAGTGGATTGCCGTGGCCTGCGACGGCTGCCTGTCCATCAGGCACCTCACGCCCGGCTCTGAGCCGCAGGCCCGCTTCACCGTGGGCGCCGGCGTGCCGGTGAGCGTCTACGAGTACTGCAACCTTCACGGCCTGTGGAGGGCCGAGGCATAGCCGACGCCGAAGCGGCGTCACCACGGCGGGCCCCGGGAGACCGGGGCCCGCTCTTCTCGCCACCCGGCGGGTCTTCGCGAGGTCGGAACGGAAGGGAGCGGTCGGATGAGGATCGCCATCGCACAGGTACAGACGTACGCCGGTGACTTCGAGGCCACCGTGCGCCGCGCCGCGCAGCTCTCGGCGGTCGCCGCCTCAAAGGGGGCCGACCTCATGGTGCTGCCCGCCTGCGCGCTCACCGGCACGGGCGAGGTCCCGTACGCCGACCGCGAGGGGCTCGCGCTCGACCTCGTCTCGGCCGTCCTGAGCCTGGCCGGCAGCCTTGAGTGCCGCTGCCTGGTGCCCGTGCAGTTCGACGTCGAGGACGCGCACCAGGCCGACGCGCTGCTCCTGGGCGACGGCCGCATCGTCGACGTGAGGCTCGGCGCCGCGCTCGGCAGCGACGGCGTCGTGCCGCTGGCCGGGACCGCCGACGGCGACGACGGGGGCGAGGGTCCAGACGCCGGCTCTTCCGACCTGCCGTGCTTCGACGTGGCTGGCTGCCGCCTGGGCGTGGCCTTCGACTACGAGGAGCTCGACGAGTACGTCGCCCGAGACCACGGCGTCGACGCCATCGTGTTCCTCTCGGACTACGGCTACGCCCTCGACGACCCGTCGAGCGCCATGGGCACGTCCCTCTCGCAGTCGCGCTTCCCGCGCGACGCCCAGGACTCCGGCTGCTGGCTCGTGGGCGTGGGCTCGCTGGGCACCTACGACGGTCGGGTCCACTGCGGCTCGAGCTTCGTGATGGCCCCCTGGGGCCAGATTGCGGCCCAGTCCCCGTGCTTCGAGGAGGACCTCCTCGTCTGCGACGTCGACCCGTCCTGCGAGGGCCCGCTGCCCGACCCGCTGCGCGAGGAGGTCTACGACCCCGGTCTCATGACCTGGGAGGCGCTCGTGCACGGCCTGCGCGACGCCGTCGCCCAGGGCGGGGCGAGAGGTGCCTGCGCCGTCGTGGACTCCTCGCTGCAGTCGCAGGTCGTGGCGGCGCTCGCCGTCGACGCGCTGGGCCCGCAGAACGTCTTTGCGCTTCGGGTCGCGGGCGTTTCGCGCACCAGGGACGCGGCAGCGTCCTCGCTGGTGTCCGCGCTGCGCCTGCCCGAGGGCAACGTCGAGGTCCTCGACGCCTCCGTGGCGGGCGGCGACGCGGCGCTCCTGGGCGACCTCGCGCAGGCCCACCTCGCGGCGCTCGCGCGCTCGCGCGACGCGGTCCCGCTGGGGTGCCAGGACAAGACCGGGCTGGCGCTCGAGGGAGCGTCGCGGGCGAGCGCCGCGCGCATCGAGCCGCTGGGCGACCTGTACCGCTCGGACGTCCTCGACCTGGCCCGGATGCGCAACACCGTGTCGCCGGTGATCTGCCGCGAGGCCCAGGCGGGCCTCGGGCACGAGGACGCGCTGCCGCCGCGCTGCGGGATCGTCGGCGCGCGCCGCCGCCTGGAGTTCTGCGACGCGGTTCTTGCCGCCTACCTGGAGTGGGAGGACCCCGTCTCGGACATCGTCGAGTCGCTGGGCCACGAGGCCGCGGTGCTCGCCGTCATCGACCGCCTGCGCTCCAACGAGGCGCTGCGCCCCGGCCTCGCCCGCGTCCTGTGCGTCACGTCGCGCACCCTCGAGGAGGGCCGCGCCCCGCTGGGGATGGCCTGGCGCGACCGCGTGCGCCCCGCCGACGAGCGCCTCGAGGCCGTCCTGGCCCGCGCCGACGGCGACGACGACGGGGCCGCGGACGACGACGTGCCGGACCCCGAGGAGGCGCTCGAGGCGCGCGAGCACGAGCGTGACATGCGCGAGGTCATGGGGTACCTGCGCGACTTCTCGCTCGGCGGGGCCCTGTCCGGCCCGTCCGGCCCCAGTGCGCCCGCATCCGGCAGGGGGCCGCGCCCGGACGCTGGCGGCCAGGGGCCCGCTGCCGACGGCGGCCCCGACGACGGGCCCACCCTGTGGACGGGGCCCTTCTCGCTCAACTAGCCGCATCGCCCGCGCCCTTGTGCTAAGATAGAACGAACGTTCTAGACAAGGGGGTGCGCATGGTCATACTCGGGGTCGACCCAGGGCTCGCCCACACCGGGTGGGGCATCGTCGAGACCCGCGGCTCGCTGTGCCGCGCCCGGGCCTATGGCTGCGTGACCACGCACGCGGACGAGCCCAGCGGCGACTCGGGCGCATCTTCGACGAGCTGCAATCCGCCATCAGCCGCTACGGGCCCACGGAGCTCGCGATCGAGGGCATCTACTTCGGCGAGAACACCAAGTCCGCCATCGCCACGGCCCAGGCGCGCGGCGTGGCCATCGTCGCGTGCTCGTCCGCGGGCCTCTCGGTGGGGGAGTACACTCCCATGCAGATCAAGCAGGCGGTCGTCGGCACCGGCGCCGCCGACAAGCGTCAGGTCATGTACATGGTGAAGAACGTCCTCGCGCTCGACCACGAGCCGCGCCCGGACCATGCGGCGGACGCCCTGGCGGCCGCGGTGTGCCACGCAAACGTATCCAGGACCAGGCTCCTGAGCCAGGCAAGGAGGGCCAGCCAATGATCGTCCAGCTCACCGGAACGCTCGTGGAGGTGCTGCCCACGCACGTCGTGCTCGACGTCGGCGGGGTCGGCTACGAGCTCGGGGTCTCGTCCACCACCGCCGCGTCGCTGCCGCACGCCGGCGAGGCGGGCGTGACGCTGCTCACGCGACTCGTCGTCCGCGAGGACGCCATGGAGCTCTTCGGCTTCGCAACCAGGGAGGAGCGTGCCCTGTTCGACCAGCTGCGCGCCATCTCGGGAGTCGGACCCAAGCTCGCGCTCTCGGTACTCTCCACGTTCTCGCCCGCGCAGCTCGCGCAGGTCGTGAGCTCGGACGACGCTGCGAGGATGGCCCAGGTGCCCGGCGTCGGGCGCAAGAAGGCCAGCCGGCTGCTCGTCGAGCTCTCAGACGTCTTCACCAAGAACGCCGACCTGCGCGGCCTCGTCGGCCTCACCGTCGACGGCGACGCCGCAGCGCGCCCGCTGCCCGGCGCCCAGGCCGGCGTCATGGAGGACGCCACGGAGGCGCTGCTCTCCATGGGCTTCACCTCGCAGGAGGCCCAGCTCGCCCTCGACGGCGCGGAATCCCTCGTCGACCAGGGCATCGAGAAGGTCATCGCCTTCGCCCTGCGCCGCCTCGGGGGTGGTAGGTGATGTGGGAGGCCTCTGACGACGACCTGTTCGCCGGCGCCGCCGCGCGCCGTCCGTCCGCCCCGCGCCAGGTGTCCGGCGAGCTCACGGCCGACGACCTCGACCAGGACCGCGGGCTGCGCCCCCGCTCGCTCGACGAGTACATCGGCCAGGCGCGCGTCCGCGAGAACCTGCGCGTGCTCATCCAGGCCGCCCGCTCGCGCGGAGAGGCCCTCGACCACGTGATCTTCTCGGGCCCCCCGGGCCTGGGCAAGACCACCCTCGCTGGCATCGTCGCCAACGAGATGGGCGCCAAGATGCACACCACCTCCGGTCCCGCCATCGAGCGCGCCGGAGACCTCGCGGCCATTCTCACCAACCTCGAGGAGGGCGACATCCTCTTCGTCGACGAGATTCACCGCCTCAACCACCAGATCGAGGAGGTGCTCTACCCGGCGATGGAGGACTTCTTCCTCGACATCGTCATCGGCAAGGGCCCGGCCGCGCGCTCGATCCGCATCGACGTGCCGCGCTTCACGCTCGTGGGCGCCACCACGCGCACGGGCCTGCTCACCGGGCCGCTGCGCGACCGCTTCGGCATCTCGTACCGCCTCGACTACTACACCACCGAGGAGCTCGCCACCATCGTCACGCGCTCGGCGGCCATTCTCGGGGTGGCCATCGACGCGCAGGGCGCGGCCGAGATCGCCTCGCGCTCGCGCGGCACGCCGCGCCTGGCCAACCGCCTGCTCAAGCGCGTGCGCGACTACGCGCAGGTCAAGGCTGCGGGCACCATCACGTGGGAGGTCGCGCGCGAGGCCCTCGAGTTCTTCGAGATTGACGCCCTGGGCCTCGACACCATGGACGTGCGCATCCTCACGGCGCTGTGCGAGACGTTTCGCGGCCGCCCCGTGGGCCTCACCACCGTCGCGAGCGCCGTCTCGGAGGACCCCTCGACCCTTGAGGACGTCTACGAGCCCTACCTGCTGCAGTGCGGCCTCATCGTCCGCACGCCGCAGGGACGCCAGGCCACGCTCGCCGCCTTCGACCACCTCGGCATGGAGCCCCCGTCCCGCTAGGGCCCGCCCCGCGCGCTATGATGGGGGCATTGCATGGGGCAGTCGCGCCAAGACCCAAAGGAGTGTCGTCAGTGAGCCAGTTCGTCAAGCCCGAGAACGTCTTCGTCAGGCAGAGCCTCTCCTCCCGCAGGGAGGTGCTCCGCTTCCTCGCTGACCGCGCGCGCGACCTTGGCGTCACCAACGACCCGGACGCTGTCTTCCAGGCCTTCCTCGCCCGCGAGGAGATGGGCGAGACGGGCATGACCGATGGCTTCGCCGTGCCCCACGCCAAGAGCGAGGCGGTCCTGCGCCCCGCCGTCCTGGTCCTCAAGAACGACCGTCGCATCGAATGGCCCAGCTTCGACGAGAAGCCCGTAGACACGTTCATCTCGCTGCTCGTGCCCGAGGGCGAGGAGGGGACCGCGCACATCAAGCTCCTCTCGCGCACCGCGGTCCTGCTCATGCGCGAGAAGTTCAAGGCGTTCGTCCGCTCCACCGACGACCCCGCCGCCATCGCGCAGGCCCTCGACCAGGAGTTGACCGAGGCGCTCGCCGAGTAGCGACCGCCGAGCGCTCCTGGCCGAGCCCCCGCTCGGGCCCCGTGCCCGGGGGCGTCACACGACCACACGGCCCCGCAGACCGCGGGGCCCTTTTCGAATGGGAGGCACCATGTCCGACACTGCAGCAGGCGCACGAGTCGCCGTCTTCTTCGCCCCGGGCCTCGAGGAGGTCGAGGGCCTGAGTGTCGTCGACGCCCTCTTCCGCGCCAAGGTTCCCTGCGACATCGTCGCCGTCGAGCCCGCGCACGAGGTCACCTCCTCGCACGGCATCCGAATCGCGACCGACCGCTCCGTCTGCGACGAGGGCTTCTCCTTCGACGACTACTCCGTCCTCGTCCTGCCCGGTGGCATCCCCGGCACGCCCAACCTGCGCACCTGCCAGCCCCTGTGCGACGCCCTCGTCGAGTTCGCCCGCACCGGGCGCACCGTCGCGGCCATCTGCGCCGCGCCGTCCGTCCTCGCCGAGCTCGGCATCCTGCGGGGCCGCCGTGCCACCGCCAACCCCGGCTTCCAGGACGCCGTCGCCCAGGGCGGCGCCACCGTCGAGCCCGACTCTCCCGTCGTCGTCGACGGCAACGTGGTCACCAGCCAGGGTGCCGGCACCGCCCTCGCCTTCGGCATCGAGATCGTCCGCCTCGTCGCCGGCGACGAGGCCGCCGAGCACGTCCGCGAGGGCGTCGTCCTCTAGCGCCCCGACACCCCAGCCGCACGACCACCACGAGGGAGGCCCCCCATGGACCGCGACCTTCGCGCACGCTACGCACGAGTCCTTGCCGACGAGCTCGTCTGCGCGATGGGCTGCACGGAGCCCATCGCCATCGCCTACGCCGCAGCCAAAGCCCGGCAGATCCTGGGGCAGATG
>CALCDK010000049.1 GCA_937900605.1 uncultured Olsenella sp. | reverse complement strand
GCGTAGGTGTGCTTGATGAGGGACTCGGCGACGAGGCCGAGGGCGAGGGCGACGAGCGCGACCACGTAGTAGCCGACGTCGATGCCGTAGAGGCCATAGACCGGAAGGTACACGATTGCTCCAATCGACGGTGGGGCGTGCGCCCCGCAGGCAGATTGTACCCAACGGCCCGGACGGGAACCGACGCGCCCCTAGAGCAGCTCCACGCGCCCGCCCTTCACCGTGAGGCCCACCTCGCCGCCGAGCAGGCGGTCGAGGGTGCGGCCCGCGAGCTCCCAGCGCCAGCCGGAGCCGAGCGCCGAGCGGCGGCGGTCGGCGGCGAACTCGAGCAGGTCGTCCTTGGTGGCGATGAGCTGGGACGCGACGCCGCTGCGCTCGGAGACGAGCCTGAGCACGGCGTTCATGAGGTCGACGACGCCCTCCTCGACGCACGGGCGGGCCCGGCGGGCGGCCTCGGGGCAGTCCTGGGGCGCGACGACCATGCCGCGTGCGACGGCGTCGACGAGCGAGCGGGCCTCGACGTCGGAGAGCCGCTCGGTGCCGCGGATGCGGCGCAGTCGCTCGGGCGAGGAGGGCGTGCGCTTGCAGACCTCGACGACGACCTCGTCGGTGGCCACCCACTTCTTGGGGACGTCGCGGCGCGCGGCGGTGCGCTCGCGCCACTCGCAGACCTCGCGCGCGACGGCCATCTGCCTGCGCGTGAGCGAGCTGGCACGGCGGAGGCGCAGGTAGGCGGCGCGCGGGTCGCGCCTCACGTGGGACTCGCGCGTGAGCTGCTCCATCTCGGGCAGGACCCAGCCCAGGCGGTCGGCCTCGACCAGCTGGGCCATCATGCGGTCGTAGATGCCGGGCAGGTAGCGGACGTCGTCCTCGGCGTAGGCGAGCTGCTCGGGGTCAAGCGGGCGGCGCGACCAGTCCGTGAGCGACTCGGCCTTGGGGAGGCGCACGCCACAGTACGCCTCGACCAGGGCGCCGTAGCTCACCTGGTGGCGCATCCCCAGGAACGCCGCCGCGAGCTGGGTGTCGAAGACGGGCGCGCACAGGCAGCCCATGCCGTCGAGGATGACCTCGAGGTCCTGCGAGCACGCATGGACGACCTTGGTGACGGCCTGGTCGGCGAGAAGGGCGGCGAGGGGCGAGAGGTCCTCGATGAGGATCGGGTCGACCGCGGCGACGTCGTCTCCCGCGGCCACCTGCACGAGGCACAGGCGCGGGTAGTAGGTCTTCTCGCGGAGGAACTCGGTGTCGACCGCCAGGACCTTGGAGGACGCGGCTCGCTCGCAGAAGGCTGCCAGCTCCGCTTGGGTGGAAACGTACAAGCTGCTCGATTCCCTCGGTGGATTGGGTAACATTGGGTGCGGCGCGACGCCGCCACCCTCACTATACAGAACGCGTCGGTGCGACCCGGGGAGGAAGCCGTGCGGACCCTCATCATCCACAATCCGAGGTCGGGCTTCGGCTCCGACGCGGTGTTCCAGTTCCAGCGTTCGCTCGTGCGCGCGGGCGACGAGTGCGTGCTGCGCGTCCTGGACGGGCGCGCGGACCCGTCATGGGCCTACGCGGACGCCGCGGACTTCGACGTCGTGGTCGCCTCCGGCGGCGACGGCACGGTCTCCTCGGTGCTCTACGGCCTGCGCGGCACCGACGCCACGGTCTGCGCGTTCCCCTCCGGCACCGCCAACCTCCTGTGCGCCAACATCGGCAACGCCCCCGAGCCCGGGGCGCTCGCGCGCGCCTGCCGCGTCGGCAAGACGGCCCTGCTCGACCTGGCCAGCATCGACTGGGAGGAGCCCGACGGCACCCGCCACGAGCGCGGC
>CALCDK010000048.1 GCA_937900605.1 uncultured Olsenella sp. | reverse complement strand
GCAGACGAGGGACTTGCCCACGCCGCCCTTGCCCGACACCACGCCGATGACGTGGCGTACGTGGCTCTGGTCGTTCTGCTCGACCTGCTGGGGGGCCGCTGCCGCCGGCTTCTGGCCGTGCAGCACCTGGTCGACCTCCTCGCGCAGGCGGTCCTTCTCGCTCTGCTCCATGTGATTCCTTCCTCCCTGCCGCGGCGCGGCACGTATGGTCCCCCCGATTCTACCAAGCGCGCCGCCGTCCCCCGGCGCGGCGCCGGCGGGCGTGGAGGCCCCGTGCGCGGTGCCATCGCGCGGTGGGCCTCGACTAAGATGGACGCAGGAAACCGGACAGGGGAGAGGCGCATGGCACAGGACTCGATCGTCATCCGCGGGGCGCGGCAGCACAACCTCCAGAACGTGGACGTCGACATCCCGCGCGACCGCCTCGTGGTCATCACGGGCCTGTCGGGCTCGGGCAAGTCGAGCCTGGCCTTCGACACCATCTACGCCGAGGGCCAGCGCCGCTACGTCGAGAGCCTCTCCAGCTACGCGCGGCAGTTCCTGGGCCAGATGGACAAGCCCGACCTCGACTCCATCGACGGCCTGTCGCCGGCGGTCTCCATCGACCAGAAGACCACGTCGAGGAACCCGCGCTCCACGGTCGGCACCGTCACCGAGGTCTACGACTACCTGCGCCTGCTGTTCGCCCGCGTGGGTACCCCGCACTGCCCCGAGTGCGGCCGCGTGATCGAGCGCCAGACCACCGACCAGGTGGCCGACAAGGTCCTCGAGGCCGGGAGGGGCCGCCGCGCGCTGGTGCTCGCTCCCGTGGTGCTGGGCCGCAAGGGCGAGTACGCCAAGCTCTTCGAGGACCTCCGTCGCGAGGGCTTCTCGCGCGTCCGCGTCGACGGGGAGGTCATGGAGCTCGACGACGACGGCCTGCGCCTCGAGAAGAACGTCAAGCACACGGTCGAGGTCGTCGTCGACCGCATCGTCATCCGCGACGGCTCGCTGGGCCGCATCGCCGAGGCCGTCGAGCAGGCCACCCGCCTCGCCGACGGCAAGGTGGGCTTCTACCTGCTCGCCGACCGGGACGAGCCCGAGCGCCTGCCCGCCGAGCTGCTCCAGTACTCGCTCGCGCTCGCGTGCCCCGAGCACGGCCACTCCATCGATGACCTGCAGCCGCGCGACTTCTCCTTCAACGCTCCCTACGGCGCCTGCCCGGACTGCGACGGCCTGGGCGTGCGCAAGGTGGTCGACGCCGAGGCGCTCGTGACCGACCCGTCCCTCAGCATCGCCGACGGGCTCTTCTCCGCGGTGGTCGGCCACGGCAACTACTACCCCCAGATCCTCGCGGCGGTCTGCAGGCACCTCGGCGTCTCCCAGGACACGCCCTGGCGCGACCTGCCCCGCAGGGCGCAGCGGGCCCTGCTCGACGGCCTGGGCCAGACCAAGGTCCAGGTCGACTATGCCCGCCGCGACGGCCGCACGACCAGCTGGGAGACGACGTTCCCGGGCATCAGGCAGATCCTGTTCGACCGCTACGAGGAGTCCTCCTCTCCCACGATGCGCGCGCACTACGAGAAGTACATCCACGAGGTCGAGTGCCCCACCTGCCACGGCGCCCGCCTGAGGCCCGAGGTCCTCGCCGTCACGGTGGGCGGCAAGAGCATCTGGGACGTCTGCGAGCTGTCCTGCCGCGACTGCCTTGAGTTCTTCCGCGGCCTCGAGTTCCCCGAGCGCCAGATGGCCGTCGCCGGCCCCATCGTCAAGGAGGTCGTCTCCCGCCTCACCTTCCTCCTCAACGTCGGCCTCGACTACCTGTCGCTGTCGCGTGCCGCGGCCACGCTGTCGGGCGGCGAGGCCCAGCGCATCCGCCTGGCCACGCAGATCGGCGCCGGCCTCATGG
>CALCDK010000047.1 GCA_937900605.1 uncultured Olsenella sp. | reverse complement strand
GTCGTCCCCTTGCGGGGGCGACGCCCTTATTCGTGGCGGTGGAGGGCGGTTGTGGGCCCGCGCTGGCGTTGCGGCCCCGTTGCGGCCCCGGCTTGGGCGGTCGGGGCTGCAAGACGGGGGTGCTGTGAGCAAAAACGCGCGATATGCGCGTCGTTGGCGCGGGACCGGGGCCCTGCGGCCCTTCTCGCCGCACAAAGCCGCAGGTCAACGAGGCACGCGCTCCCGCGTAAGACTGGATGGCGCGGATTCCGTGCGCAAACCGCGCGTTTCTGCTCACAGCGCGCCCCGGTACCCTCGTGGCCCCTTAGTGGCCAGCCCGGGCCCAGCGCGGCCCCCGCATGGCCGTCCCGCGCGCCCGACGCCGCGCCCCCGGTTGTCCTAGGATGGAACGTTCGCGCCGCGACTCGCACCCCGGGAACCGCGACCCGGTCCGCACCCGCACCCCGGACCGCACCCGCACCCGCGCGCCGCGACCCGGTCCGCACCCGCACCCGCGCGCCGCGACCCGCACCCGCGCGCCGCGACCCGGTCCGCACCCGCGACCCGGACCGTACGCGCACCCGCGCGCCGCGACCCGGACCGCACGCGCATCCGCGCCCGCGCACGGCGCAACCGCACGACCACGTCAGTAAGGAGCACCCCGCATGCAGGACGAGACCGCCGCAAAGCCAACCGTCATCCAGCTCATCGACGAGGGCAACACCATCCCGTTCATCGCCCGCTACCGCAAGGAGGCCACGGGCGGCATGGACGACGTCGCCCTGCGCGCCCTCGACGAGCGCCTGACCTACCTGCGCAACCTCGAGGAGCGCAAGTCCGTCGTCATCACCCTCATTGACGCCCAGGGCAAGCTCACCGACGAGCTGCGCGCCCAGATCGAGTCGGCGACCGTCCTGCAGCGCGTTGAGGACCTCTACAAGCCCTACCGCCGCAAGCGCGCCACCCGCGCGTCCAAGGCCCGCGCCGCCGGCCTCGAGCCGCTGGCCAACCTCGTCCTCATGCAGCCCGAGCACGCCGACGAGCCCCTCGTCGCCGCGGCCGCGCACCTCAACCCCGAGGCGGGCTACGACACCCCCGAGGCCGCCCTCGCCGGTGCGCGCGACATCGTCGCCGAGCTCGTGGCCGAGGACGCCGAGAACGTCGCCGAGATGCGCGCCTACACGCGCGACGTGGCCACCATCGACTCCGAGGCCGTCGACCCCTCCGAGTCCACGCCCTACGAGCCGTACTACGACTTCTCCGAGGCCGCCCGCACGATCGCGAACCACCGCGTGCTGGCCATCGACCGCGGCGAGCGCGAGGGCAAGCTGCGCGTCCACGTGCGCTGCGACCTCGAGCGCGCCGTCGCGCACCTCTCGGACCGCTACCCCCGCCGCCGCGGGCCCTTCGCGCCGGAGCTCGACGCCGCCATCGCCGACGGCTACCGCCGCCTCATGGCGCCGTCCCTCGAGCGCGACCTCAGGCTCGACCTCACCACGCGCGCCCAGCGCGACGCCATCGCCGTCTTCGCCAGGAACACCGAGGGCCTGCTGCTCCAGCGCCCTGTCCGCGGCGCGCGCGTGATCGCCCTGGACCCGGGCTACCGCGCCGGCTGCAAGGTCGCCGTCCTCGACGAGTACGGCGCCCTGCTCGACCACACGATCCTTTACCCCACGCCGCCGCGCCGCGACGTCGCGGGCACCAAGCGGGCCCTCTCCCGCCTCGTCGAGAGGTACGCCATCAACACCATCGTCATCGGCAACGGCACCGCGAGCCGCGAGACCGAGAAGGTCGTCTCCGAGTTCATCGCCGAGTCCGCGCCCGACCTGCGCTACACCATCGTCAACGAGGCCGGCGCCTCGGTCTACTCGGCCTCCGAGCTGGCCAGCGAGGAGTGCCCGGACCTCGACGTGACCACGAGGGGCGCCATGAGCCTGGGCCGCCGCCTGCAGGACCCCCTCGCCGAGCTCGTCAAGATCCCGCCCCAGTCCATAGGCGTGGGCCAGTACCAGCACGACCTCGACCAGAGGGAGCTCGCGCACGCGCTGGGCAACGTGGTCGAGGACGTCGTCAACCGCGTCGGCGTGGACGTCAACACCGCCAGCGCGAGCCTGCTGGGCTACGTCTCGGGCATCTCCGCGACGGTCGCGCGCAACATCGTGGCCTACCGCGAGGAGAACGGCGCGTTCACCAACCGCGGGCAGCTCAAGAAGGTCCCCATGCTGGGGCCCAAGGCCTTCCTCAACTCGGCCGGCTTCCTGCGCATCACCGGCGGCGACGACCCGCTCGACGCCACGGGCGTCCACCCCGAGAGCTACGGCGCGGCCCTCGGCCTGCTCGAGCGCGCCGGCGTCGAGCCGAGGGCCCTGGCGCAGGGCGGCATCCCCGGCATCGGCAAGCGCATCGGGGGCCTGGGCGAGCTCGCGGCCGAGCTGGGCTGCGGCGTCCCCACCCTGCGCGACATCGTCGCCGAGCTCGAGAAGCCCGGCCGCGACCCGCGCGACGACGCCCCCGAGCCCATCTTCAGCCAGGGCGCCCGCACCATCGAGGACCTCGAGGTGGGCATGGAGCTCATGGGCACGGTCCGCAACGTGGTCGACTTCGGCGCGTTCGTCGACGTGGGCGTCCACCAGGACGGCCTCGTGCACGTCTCCAAGATGTCCAAGCGCTTCGTGCGCCACCCCAGCGAGGTCGTCTCCGTTGGCGACACGGTCAAGGTCTGGGTCACCGGCGTCGACCTCAAGCGCCAGAAGATCTCGCTGACCATGGTCGAGGGCCGCAGCTAGCTCGCGGCTGTGGGGGCGGCGAGAAGCCCACGACCGAACGGCGACGGGGCCGCAGGTGGGGTTCGACCCAGCCCGCGGCCCCGTCTCGCGCCTCTGGTCCCTCTCGCCCACGCCGTCGGGGGGCGTGCCGTCGCCGCCGCGCGTCCCGACGCTTCACGCCCCGCCGACCGGTTCGCCTGTGCCGCCGCGCGGCGTCACATCCCCGGGAAGCCCAGCTGGCGCAGCGCCTCGTACAGCACCACGGCCGCCGCGTTCGAGAGGTTGAGCGCCGAGATGCGCCAGTCCTCGGGGTCCACGAAGTTGCCGCACGCGTCTTGCCGCGCGAGTGCGTGGTGGTCGCGTGCGGGAAGCCCCGCGCCCCAGGTGTCGGCGTCTCTCAGCGAGGCCGCGTCGGGCAGCATGGGGATCCGCTCGCAGCGGTCCGGCAGCGCGGCGAGGAGGGACTCGTCCAGGCCCCGGCTCTCGCAGCCCAGCACCAGCCAGTCCCCGTCCGAGTAGGTCGCCTCGGCGTACGTGCGCCGTGCCTTCTTGGTGAGCAGGTGCAGGCGGCGAGCGGCGGCGGGGTCCACCCCCGCGGGGTCGCCCTTCTCGCCGGCCAGGCCGCAGCGGCGCACGAAGTCGCCCCAGTCGTCGTAGGTCGTCACGTCGAGGCTGCGCCAGTAGCCCAGGCCCGCGCGCTCCAGCATGCGGTCGTCCAGCGAGAAGCCCAGCGGCCCCACCAGGTGCAGCCTCGCGCCCGTGACCACGCAGGTCCTGCCGATGTTGCCGGTGTTGGCCGGGATCTCCGGCGCCACCAGCACCACGTTGAGCATCGCGTCCCCCCTCGCCGTCCCTCTCGCCCGCGCCGCGCGTCACAGTGCGCGCGCCACCGCGGCCTGATCGTCGCCGCGTGCCGTCGGATCGCCGCACGCCGCCGCGCCGCCGCGTTGCCGCCGCGTGCTAGGGGAGAGGATACGGCAGCTTGGGCAGGCGCGTGTCCTGGAACGTCTTTGGGCGTCATGCCGGCGTCGAGCAGCTGTGTGGGGACGCCCGAGAGGACGTTGAGGGACTTGAGGATTCGAACGGGGGCCATGGGGCCTCCTCCGCGTCGCGCCCTCGCGCGTACGCATCCGTACCGAGGCGACGTGCGCGTGGGCACCCGGGCCACGGCGACGTCGGGCTGATCGGGCCGGGGCCGCGTGCCGTCCCGAGGCGCCCGCGCACGAGCGGCGCCCCGTCGCGGCCGGCACGGCGGGGCGCCCGTGGCGCTAGTGCTTGCAGGCGTGCTCCGCGCCCATGGCGCCCAGCTCGCCGGAGGCGGCGAGAAGCGCGACCTCGCCCACGGTGGGCGTGGTGGCGTCGTGCAGCACGGCGATGCCGGCGTCGGCGAAGCCCTGCATCGGGCGCATGCCCATGCCGGCGGCGACGATGGCGTCGATGCCGGCCTCGGACAGCATGGCGACGGGCCTCATGCAGCCGCCGTGCTCGTGGGGCGGGTTGGCGATGGTGTCGACGCTGGCGACCTCGCCGTCGACGACGTTGACGACGGTGAAGCAGTCGGCGTGTCCGAAGTGTGCGGAGCGCTGCGCGTCGAGGCCTCCCTCGCCCAGGGACGGGACCGCGATCTTCATGTGGCATCAACCTCTCTTGTCCTGCGCGCGGCGAGAAGCCCGCGCGTCCGCTTTCGTGCGCCCCCATGGTACGCCCTGCGCCCGCGGCCCGTCCACGCGTTGCGACGTGGGGACCTCGCGCGGGCACGGCGCGCCGCGGGCTTCTCGCTATAATGAACACGCGTGAGAAGTCCAGGAACGCGCCGAAAGGAACACCAATGATCAAGGAACTGGTGAAGGACGAGGCCGTCCTCTCCACTCCGTGCGAGCCCGCCACCGCCGAGGACGCCTCGGTCGCCGCGGACCTCGTCGACACCCTGCAGTCCCTCGACGAGGCCGTCTGCCTCGCCGCCAACCAGATCGGCGTGACCAAGGCCGTCGTCGTCTACAAGGACGACGCCGACGAGGTCCACGTCATGTACAACCCCAAGGTCCTCATGGGCCTCGGCGGCGCCAAGGTGGTCGAGAACTGCCTCACCCACGAGGAGGACGTCCGCGTCACCCGCTACGCCAAGGTCAAGGTCTCCTTCGACGAGCTCGTCGACGGCGCCCTCAAGCCGCGCAAGCGCGACTTCACCGGCTGGACCGCGCAGATGATCCAGCACATGGTCGACCACTGCAAGGGCAAGCTGGTCTAGCACCGGCGAGAGGGGCCCGGCCGCGTCCTGGCGACGACGCCGCACCCGTCCGCACCCACGACCCGCCCGGGGCCGCCCTGGCAGCGACTGCTGTCGGGCGGCCCCGTCACTATGCCGCGCGCCCGCGCGCACCGCCCGCGGCCCGCACCGACGCCGCCACGCGCACCCGACGCGCCTCCCGCGCCGCGACCCCCGACCCCACGAGACCCTAGAACAGCGAGGCCCCCACCATGAGCGTCCGCGAGTACCTCTCGACCCTCAAGCAGCACATCCGAAGGAGCCGCAGGTCCTTCGCGGTCTACTCCGTGCTGCGCCTGCTGGTGCTGCTGGTGATGGTGCGCTCCGCCTTCGCCGGCCGCTGGGAGAGCGTGGCGCTGTGCGTCCTGTCGCTGGCGCTGTTCCTCGTGCCCAGCGTGCTCGAGCGGTCCTTCTCGCTGGACATCCCGCCGGCGTTCGAGATCATCATCTACTCGTTTATCTTCGCGGCCGAGATCCTGGGCGAGATCGACCACTTCTACGTGCGCATCCCCATGTGGGACACGATCTTGCACACCCTCAACGGGTTCCTCGCTGCGGCGGTGGGCTTCTCGCTGGTCTACCTGCTCAACCGCAAGGCGCAGGGCCTGAGGCTGTCGCCGTTCTTCATGGCGCTCGTGGCGTTCTGCTTCTCGATGACCATCGGCGTGTGCTGGGAGTTCGTCGAGTACACCGGCGACACGTTCCTGGGCCAGGACATGCAGAAGGACTTCGTCATCACCGACTTCCAGTCCGTCGCGCTCGACCCGGAGCACGACCAGCAGCTCGTGCCCGTGCGCGACGTGGTGCGCACCACGATCGACTGCGCCGACGGGTCGCAGGTGGTCGTCGAGGGCGGCTACCTCGACGTCGGCCTCAACGACACCATGAAGGACCTCGTCGTCAACTTCGTCGGCGCCGTGGTCTTCTCCGTCGGCGGCTACTTCATGGTCCGCGACGGCGACGTGGGCCAGGGCCGCAGGTGCCGCATCGCCCGCTCCGTCGCGCGTGGCCTCATCGTGCGCCCCCACGACTGGTCCGCCGACGACGACGCCGACGACGCCGACGCCGATGACGGCGAGAAGCGCGCCCTCCCCGAGCCCGGCGTGCCCGGCGCCACGTCCCCCGGGCCCGACCCCGCGCCCGACGGAGCCGCTGCCGCCGACGGCGCCGACGACGAGGCGCGCTCGTGAGCGCTCCCGACGCGCCGGGCTGCGTCCGCGTCCGGGGGGCGCGCGTCCACACGCTGCGCGACGTCGACGTGGACGTCCCGCTCGGAAGGCTCGTGGGCATCGCGGGCGTCTCGGGCTCGGGCAAGTCGTCGCTGGCCCTCGGCGTGCTCTACGCGGAGGGCTCGCGGCGCTACCTGGAGTCCCTCTCGGCCTACACGCGCCGCCGCCTCACGCAGGCCGCCCACGCCCAGGTCGACGAGGTCTGCCACGTGCCCGCCGCGATCGCGCTGCACCAGAGGCCCGCGGCCGGCGGCGTGTGCAGCACCTTCGGCACCTCCACCGAGCTGCTCGCCTCGCTGAGGCTGCTCTTCTCGCGCGTGGGCTCGCACGCCTGCCCCGCGTGCGGCCACCGGCTC
>CALCDK010000046.1 GCA_937900605.1 uncultured Olsenella sp. | reverse complement strand
GATGATATTTTCGCATCCATCAACTACTTGAACGGCCTGGGCCACGGCGTGGGCCTCGAGATCCACGAGCGCCCGTCCTTCAACCGCTCCTGGGACCGCCCCGTCCCCGAGGGCTCCGTCGTCACGATCGAGCCGGGCATCTACCTGCCGGGCCGCTTCGGCATCCGCCTCGAGGACTTCGGTGTCGTGACCGCCGACGGCTACCGCCCGTTCACCAGGTCCACCCACGACCTGGTCGTGGTGGGCTAGCCGACCTGCGCCATCGCGGGGGACGTGGCGTGAAGGACCTGCGCAGACGCATCCCCTGGTGCTAAACTGTTCGTTCGTACGTGAGCGCCCCGTCCCGGGGCACAGATAGGAAAGAGAGCACTCGTGGCAACCATCAGCACCGCAGACTTCAAGAACGGCATGGGCCTCAAGATCGGCAACAAGTACTACACGATCGTCGAGTTCCAGCATGTCAAGCCGGGCAAGGGCGGCGCCTTCGTCCGCTACAAGATCCGCGACCTCAAGACCGGCCGCGTCATCGACCAGACCTGCAACGCCGGCACCAAGTTCGAGAACGTGCAGCTCATCACCAAGGAGATGCAGTACCTCTACAACGACGGCGACACCTTCTACTTCATGGACAACGAGACCTACGAGCAGATCGAGATCCCGTCCGACTTCATCGGCGACTCCGCCAAGTGGTTCAAGGAGAACGACAACGCCCTTCTCCTCTACGCGGACACCGAGCTGCTGGGCGTCGAGCCCCCGATGTTCATCGAGGTCGAGATCACCGAGACCGACCCCGGCTTCAAGGGCGACACCGTCCAGGGCGGCACCAAGCCCGCGACCGTCGAGACCGGCGCCGTGCTCCAGGTCCCGATGTACCTCAACCAGGGCGAGGTCATCAAGGTCGACACCCGCGACGGCGGCAAGTTCGTCAGCCGCGTCTAGTCAGGGCGTAGCGCACCTTCTGGCGCCGCGGTCGGGGACATCCGGTCGCGGCGCCTTTTTTGACGCGCGGCACGGGGCCAGGCCCCTGCCGGGTATGGCTATACTGATGTCAGCAAACGAATGCCACGGGCACGGGCCCGCATTCATCGAGGAGGTTCCCATGGTGGACAACGAGCTGTGCGTCTCCGGAATCGGCATCTCCAAGGATGTCGTCTCCACAATCGTCTCCCTCGCGGCGCGCCGCGTCGACGGCGTCGCCTCCGTGGGCGGCAACGACATCGCCTCCAGCCTCATCTCGGTCTTCACCAGCCGCAGCGTCGCCCCCGAGAAGGCCGTCGAGTCCCAGATCGTCGACGGGCTGCTCCACGTCACCGTCCACCTGGCCGTGTTCTACGGCTACCCGTTCACCAAGCTCGCCGCCGACGTCCGCCAGGCCGTCGCCGACGCGATTGCAGAGCAGGTCGGCGTCGAGGTCGGCGCCGTCGACGTCTGCATTGACAGCCTCGTCTTCCCCAAGGAGTAACCTTGAGCACGCATTTCGGTGGGCGCACTCTCGCCCGTAGCCAGGCCCTGCAGCTTCTGTTCCAGGCGGAGGCCAACTCCCGCACCGTCGAGGAGGTCCTCGCCGGTGACTACGCCCTCTCCGAGGGCCCGCTGGACGACTACGCGCGCGAGCTCGCGCTCGGCACCGACGCCGCTCGCCACGACCTCGATGCCATCATCTCCTGGCGCTCCGCCGCCTGGTCGCTCGACCGCATGAACGCCGTCGACCGCAACCTGCTTCGCCTTGCCCTCTACGAGATCCTCGACGTCGACGACGTCGAGGTCGCCGTCACCATCGACGAGTGCGTCGAGCTCGCCAAGGCCTATGGCACCGACGAGTCCTCCCGCTTCGTCAACGGCGTGCTCGGCCGCGTCGCCGACGCCCTCGACGAGGGCCGTGACGTCATCGCCGAGGCCCACGCCGCCGTCGACGCCCAGCACCAGGTCGACGCCGCCGACGACGAGGACGCCGACGATGCCGATGCCGACGACGCCGATGCCGAGTCCGACGAGCTTCTCGACGAGGCTGCGCTCGAGTGCGACGACTGCGCCGAGGAGCTCTGCGACGAGGCCGCTGAGGAGGCCGAGCGCGACGGGGCGGCCGAGTAATGGCCCGCGTCGACGTCTCTCGCTACCAGACCTTCGGGCAGATCACCGAGCGGCTCGACGACATCGTCGGCCAGGTCCGCGCGAAGGACGTCTCGCTCGAGCGCTCCCTCGACCTCTTTGACGAGGCCATCGCCCTGGGCTCCAAGGCCGTGAGCCTCGTGGACGCCACGGACTTCTCGCCCGAGGAGCGCGAGAGGCTCGCCGAGTCCGCGCAGGCAGACGCCGAGAAGGGCGACGCCGCGGCCGAGAAGGGCGCCGCGGCCGAGAAGGGCGACGCCGACGACGCCGCCGCCGCGACCGACGACGCCGACGCCGAGGCCCCCTCGGACGGGGACCGCTAGCGTGGCGCGCCGCCGCAGGCTCGACGCCGAGCTCGTCGAGCAGGGCTTCTTCTCGACCGCCGACGAGGCCATGAGGGCCGTCATGGCCGGCGAGGTCTCCACCACCGACCGTCGCCTCTCCTCGCCCGGCGAGCAGGTCGTTCCCGGCATCGAGCTGCACGTCCGCGGCCGCATGTCCTACGTGAGCCGCGGCGGCCTCAAGCTCGAGCGCGGCCTCGAGCGCTTCGGCGTCGACCCCACCGGCCTCGACTGCGTCGACGTCGGCTGCTCCACCGGCGGCTTCACCGACTGCCTGCTGTCCCACGACGCGCGCTCCGTCCTCTCCGTGGACGTGGGCTACGCGCAGTTCAGCTGGTCCCTGCGCCAGGACCCCCGCGTGAGGCTCCTCGAGCGCACCAACGTCGTGGACGTCCCGGGCATCGTGGGCCCGGACTGCGTCGACCTCGCCGTCTGCGACGTCTCCTTCACCTCCGTCCTCACCGTGCTGCCCGCCGTCGTGGAGCTCCTGCGCCCCGACGGGTCCTTTCTCACCCTGGTCAAGCCCCAGTTCGAGGCACCCCGCGAGCTCGTGGGGGAGGGTGGCGTGGTCCGCGACCGCGACGTGCGCCTCTCGTGCGTCGAGCGCGTCGCGCAGGCCCTCGAGGGCATGGGCCTCGGCGTCCAGGGCGCGTGCGAGAGCCCGATCCACGGCCACAAGGGCAACGTCGAGTACCTCGTCCTCGGCCGCCGCGGCTTCCCCGGGGCCCTGCTCGACCTCTCTGAGCTCTAGCTGGAAGTCTCGCCCCCGGCCCCGGTGCTACACTCTTCGGAGCGAACCCTTGTGCCGAGGAGGGCAGCCCATGAAGGTGCTCATCGTTCCAAACCACTCCCGAGAGGACGCCGTCCAGAGCGCCCGGCGCCTGGGCGCGTGGCTCGACGGGCAGGGCATCGACGTCGAGTGGGCCCGCGACCCGCGGCACTTCCCCGACATCGACGCCGACATCGAGGGGACCGACCTCGTCGTCTCCCTCGGCGGGGACGGCACGCTGCTGCGCGCGGCGCGCATCGTCGGGTACTCCGGCATCCCCATCCTCGGCATCTCCTATGGCCACCTCGGCTTTCTCACCGCCGCCGGCCGAGACGAGCTCGTCGAGACCGTCTCGGCGGCCCTCGCCGGCGAGCTGCACGTCTCGCGGCGCGCGACGCTCGACGTCGAGTCGACCTTCGAGCGCGACGACGGCACCCGCTACGTGCGACGCAACTTCGCCCTCAACGACTTCGCCGTCTCGCGCGGCGGCATGGGCGACATGGTCGAGTTCGACGTGAGCGTCTCCGGCAAGCACATCGACCGCCTGCGCGGCGACGGCTTCGTCGTCTCCACCGCCACGGGCTCCACCGGCTACGCGCTGGCCGCCGGCGGCCCCATCGTCACGCCCGAGTTCACCGGCATGGTGTGCGTCCCCGTGGCGCCCCACACCATCATGGCGCGCGCGTTCCTCACCGGCGCCTCCGACGTCGTCGAGGTCGAGATGAGCCCCGAGCGCCCGGCCATGAGGCACTTCTTCGCCGACGGCAGGCCCATCCATCGCGAGAAGGGCAGCCGCGGCGTCTCCGCGCGGATCCGGCGCGGCCCGGGCGACATCGTGCTTCTCGACAGGAGCCCCCAGAGCTTCTACGACTCCGTGTCCCGCGTCTTCTACGGTCAGGTGGGCAAGTAATGATCGACGAGCTTCACGTCCACGACGTCGCGCTCATCCGCGACGCCACCATCAGGCCCTCGGAGGGCCTCACCGTCCTCACCGGCGAGACGGGCGCGGGCAAGACCGCGCTGCTGTCCTCGATCAAGCTGCTCGTCGGCGACCGCGCCGACGCCGGCAAGGTCCGCGAGGGCGCGCCGGCGCTGCTCGTCGAGGGCCGCGTCTACCTGCCGGGCGAGGACCCGGACGGCATGGTCGTGCGCCGTCGCGTGGGCGCCGACGGCCGCGGCCGCGTCGAGGTCGACGGCTCCATGGCCAGCGTGCGCGAGCTCGCGCGCCGCGTGGGCTCCAGCGTCGACCTGTGCGGCCAGCACGAGCACCAGCGCCTGCTGTCGACCCAGGCCCACGCCGCCATCCTCGACGCGTGGACCGGCGAGGCCGCCGACGCTGCCCTGGCCGAGTACCGCGACGCCTTGGCCGCCCAGCGCGCGGCCTCCGACGAGCTCGAGCGCGTCCGGGAGCTGGCGCGGACGGCCGACGAGCGCCTCGACCAGGCGACGTTCGTGCTGCAGCGCATCGACGGCGTAGCCCCGCAGGAGGGGGAGCTCGACGAGCTCGAGGCCCTTCTCGGCCGCTCCGAGCACGCCGAGGTCCTCATGACCGCTGCAGCCGGCGCGCGCGAGCTGCTCTCGGGCGACGACGGCGCCTGCGACGCGGTGTCGCAGGCGTCGCGCGACCTGGCCGACGCCTCGCGCCACGACGTCGGGCTGGCGCCCCTTGCCGACGCGCTGTCCGGAGCCCTCGCGGAGCTCGAGGACGTCTCGGCCACGCTGCGCTCCTACGTCGACGACCTCGAGTTCGACCCCGCGGAGCTCGACCGCCAGCAGTCGCGCATGTCGGCCCTGCAGGGCCTGCTTCGCTCGTTCGGCCCCACCATGGCCGACGTCGAGAGGCGCCGCGCCGAGGCTGCCGAGGTCGTCGCCGCCGCATCGGACGGCGGTGAGGCCGAGCGCGTCGCCGCCGAGGCGCTCGAGAGGTGCGAGGCGCGCCTCGTGCGGGCCGCCGACGCGCTCGACGGGGTGCGCCGCGAGGCCGCCCCGCGCCTCGCCGCTGCCGTGAGCGAGCAGATGGGCCGCCTGGAGATGGGGACCGCCGAGGTCTGCGTCGAGGTCACGCGCCTGGACCGCGGCGACTGGTCCGCCTCGGGCCCGAGCCGCGTCGAGCTGCTGTACCGTCCTGCCGCCGGCCTTGCGGCGCGCCCGCTGCGCAAGATCGCCTCGGGCGGCGAGGTCAGCCGCGTCATGCTCGCCTGCAAGGTCGCCCTCGGCGCCGCCGACGACTGCGAGACGCTCGTCTTCGACGAGGTCGACGCGGGCGTGGGCGGGGCCACGGCCGTCGCGCTCGCCGCGGTCCTCGCCGACCTCGCCCGCACGCACCAGGTCATCGTGGTCACCCACCTCGCGCAGGTCGCCGTCGTGGCCGAGCGCCACTACCTCGTGAGCAAGTCTGCCGGCGACGTCCCGGAGACCACGCTGCGCCCCATCGAGGGCGAGGAGCGCGTCGCCGAGGTCGCGCGCATGCTCTCGGGCACCACCGACGAGGCCAGCCTCGGCCTGGCCCGCACCATGCTCGACCAGGCCGGTCGCGACTAGCGCGCCGGGGCGTCCCATGGACCTTGCCCACGCCCGCGAGGAGTACCTCGCCTACCTGCGCGTCGAGAGGGGCTGCTCGGCCAACACGGTGAGCGCCTACGGGCGGGACCTCGCCCGCTACCTGGCCTGGCTCTCCGAGCGCGGCGTGACCGAGCCCGACGACGTGACGCCGGAGCTCGTCGAGGCGCACGTGCGCGCGCTCGTCGACTCCGGGCTGGCCCCGGCCTCCGTCGGGCGCGCGGTCTCGTCCGTCAAGGGCTTCCACCGCTTCATGCTGACGGACGACATCTGCGAGAGGTGCCCCACCGAGGACCTGCCGCTTCCGGCCCGCCCCCAGCGGCTCCCCGACGTGCTCTCGAGAGAGCAGGCCGCCGCCCTTCTCGACCAGCCCTTCCCGGACACCGCCGCCGGGGCGAGGGACCGCGCCATCGTCGAGGTGCTCTACGGCTGCGGGCTGCGCGCGAGCGAGCTCGTGGGCCTGGACCTCGGCTGCGTCCTTCTCGCCGACGACCTGCTGCGCGTCATGGGCAAGGGGTCCAAGGAGCGGCTCCCCCCCC
>CALCDK010000045.1 GCA_937900605.1 uncultured Olsenella sp. | reverse complement strand
ATGAGGCCTGGCAGGGGCCCGAGGGCATCGGCGGAATCGACCTCGTGGCGGTGGACGAGGACGGGACCCTGGTCTTCGTCGACGCCACGGTCCGGATCGGGACGGACGGCTTCCCCGAGGCCCACAGGGCGCGCGGGCTGCGCGAGGCGCTGGCGGCGAGGTGGCTCGCCGGCAACGGCGACGACTACGCCGACACCCCGGTCCGCTTCGACGAGGTGGCGATGATGGTCGTCAAGGAGAACCGCGCACTCCTTCGCCACCACATCAACTGCTTCGGCGAGATGGAGCCGCTCTCCTAGGCGGCGCGCCCGGCCCTGGGCTCCCGGGGCCGGGCTTTCCCCCGAAACCGGCCCCTGTACCACGAAAACGTACATATACGTACGTTTTCGTGGTACACTCCGCTTGTCGGACAAATCCGTACGGTTTTGTCCCGACGCTCCGAGACTCGGGGCGCGCCGGACCGGATGCGGCGAGGCGCGCCCCACGCTAGAGAGGACGCGACCCATGCGCACGATAGCCATTTCCAACTACAAGGGCGGCGTCGGCAAGACGACGACCGCCGTCAACCTGGCGGCCATCTTCGCCGCCAGGGGCCTTCGGACCCTGCTCGTCGACCTCGACCCGCAGGCGTCTGCCACCGACTTCTTCGGCCTCTACGACCGGGCCGTCTCCGAGCGGCGCACGTCGGTCGAGCTGCTCTACGGCGGCGCGCCCGTGGAGGAGGTCGCCTACGCTGCCGGGGAGAACCTCGACGTGGTGGCCTCGACCATCGACCTCGTCGACCAGAACGAGATGCTCCTGCGCGAGCAGCGACTCAAGTTCGCCCTCGACGACGCCTCGGGCTCCTACGACGTCTGCCTCATCGACTGCAGCCCCGTGATGCGCAGGCTCGCCTTCAACGCCTACCTCGCCGCAACGGAGGGCGGCATGGTCGTCATCCCCGTGAAGCTCGACTCCACCGTGATGCGCGGCACGGCGCTCACCGTGGAGGCGACGCGCTCCATCGCGGACGCTCTGCGCATGCCCACGCCCAGATGGAAGATACTGCGCACCTGCGTGCCCGGCCGCATGACCAACGCCGAGGCCACGGGCGCGGCCGTGCTCGACGGGTTCTTCCCGGGCGAGCAGTTCGAGACGGTCATCCACGCGAGCAGCAAGGTCTGCGAGGGCAGCTGGCAATGGAAGCCGGTGGCGGCCTTCGAGCCAGGGAGCCGCCCCGCACGCGACTACGAAGCTCTCGCCGACGAGGTGTCCCGTGAGCTCGCCTAGCCAGGTGGCCGCGGGCTTCACCATCACGGGGCTTCTCGACGGCGCGTCGCGCACCCGCGGGCGCTACCCGGTGTCCGAGATAGCGGTGGCCGACATCGCCGACCACCCGGCGAACGCCGCCTACTCCATGGACCCAACGGGGATAGCCGAGCTCGCCGAGTCCATACGCGAGGACGGCCTCACCGACCTGCCGCTCGTGCGCAAGGTCGGCGACGGCTCGTGGCAGATGGTCTCCGGGCACCGGCGCAAGGCCGCCTACGCGCTGCTCGCCAAGGACGACCCCGCCTACGAGAAGATGCCCTGCCGCGTGATAGAGGGCATCGACGACGAGCGGGCGGTGACGCTGCTCCACGCCGCGAACTACTTCACCCGCGCGCTCACCGTGACCGAGCGCGCCGCCGCGACCGAGGCGCTCAGGGGCGACGCCGTGCGCCTGCGCTCCGAGGACCCCTCGCTCTCCGGCATGCGCGTCGACGACGTGAAGGCCGCCATCATCGAGCGGCAGACGGGCCGCAAGGTCTCCGGCAAGACCATCGCGCGCGAGGAGAGGCTGGCCCGCCGGATTGCCGAGGACCTCTCGCCCGAGTGGGCCGCCGAGGCCGACCGCGGCAACCTCAGCGCCGAGGCGGTGCGCTCGCTCGCGGGCATGCCGAAGGAGCGCCAAGCGGAGATGCACGCCGCCATGGAGCCCTGGCGGCGCACCAAGCGGGAGCTCTCCGACTACGTGAGGAGCGAGAGCAAAACGCAGGCCGGCCCCGACGGGCGCATCGCGAAGGCCGCGAGGCTCGTCGCCGACTTCCTGGAGAGCCCGCCCGATAACCCGAGCGCGGCCGACCTCACACTGCTGCGCGAGATGGCGCTCATGACCGCCCCGTACGCGGATGCGGGCAGCGATGTCCGAAAGCGCCGCAGAAGGGCTTCAGGTTCGAAATCCAGCAAGTAGCCTATGGCGTCCGACATCGCGTCGGGCGTCCATAGCACTTGGGGACCGGGCGGCCTCGGACCCGTCATGCCGCGGGCCGTTCGGGAGCCCGCTTTCGCGAGGCCCGGTCCCAGAGGCGGCGCCCGAGCCGGGCCGCCGCCTGCGGGGGATCCCCCGCGCCCCTAGAGAGACGCGCCCGCCGCGCGGCGGGCCCGAGGAAAGGAATCCGCCATGGAAGAGGAAGCCGGCGCCGCCAAGAGCAAGGAGCGCCGCGTCACGTTCCGCATGGAGGGAGGCGACTACGGCGCGCTCTGCGAGCGGTGCGAGCGCGCCGGCCTCAGCAAGTCGGAGTACCTGCGCTACCTCGTGCGCATACCGCTGTCGACGGAGGCCAACGCGGGAGACGAGCACCGCATACTCGTGGACCGCAGGGCCCTGTGGGCGATGTCGCGAGAGCTCACGAAGTGGGGCTACCACTACAACCAGGCCGTGCACGCGATGAACCTCATCAACTTCCACGCCCGCCACGGGCACGTCGACCGGGACCTCGTCGCGGATAGCATCCCGACGATCGAGCGCGAGCTCGCCGACGTGAACGCCGCGGCCCGTGAGATGGCGGCGGAGCTCGGTCGCATCGGCGCCGACTCGCTCGTGGAGGGCTCGCCATGCCGATCCTGAAGCCGATAAGCGGCCACGGCTCGACGGGCGGCATCCGCCGCTACCTCGAGAAGGGAGGCCGCGCCCTGGCGCGAGACCTGTTCAACCTGAGCTACGACGAGCGCGACGCCGGCGCTCTGGGAGAAGCCGCCAAGGAGGCCTGCGCCTGGGACGCCGAGATGGACGCCACGCGCGCCGCGTTCGGCACGGACGCACCCTGGAGGGGCAAGCCCGCGCGCACGTTCAAGCACTTCGTGCTCTCGCCGGACCCCGGCGACGACATCGACCTGGCGACGCTGCGCGAGCTCGCGTGCTCGTGGGCGCTCAGGCACTTCGACGACCACGAGATCGCCATCGTCTACCACGACGACAACGCCCGCGGCATACCGCACGCGCACATCGTCGTGAACAACGCCAACCTCCGCACCGGCTACCGCATGCAGACCCAGCACCCCGAGGACCTCAACCGAGACCTGCAGGACATGGCGCGCGAGCGCGGGCTGTCGGGGCTCTCCAACGACCGGGCGCCCGAATCTCCGTCGAAGGCGCGCGGGCGGGCAGGTGCGGGCGGGCCCAGGAGCCGCAGGAGCGTCTACCTGGGCCGGGCCGAGAAGGAGATCATGCGCTCGGGCGGCTACTCGTGGGTCGGCGACATCCGCGCCCGCGTCGCGCTCGCCAAGACCACGGCGCGCGACGAGGCGGAGTTCTTCGGCATCCTCGACGCCCTGGGCGTGCACGTCGCCGACAACTCGGCCAAGGCGCGGCGGGACGACTGGGTGTTCAGCCTGGCGGAGGAACCGTCCAAGAAGGTAACCGGCGAGCGCCTGGGGTTCGTCTACGGCAAGGAGATGCTGCGCCGGCGCTTCGAGCGCGAAGGCGCCTACCGCCCCACGGACGCGAGCGCCGCGCGGATCCGCGAGGCCGCCGAGCGAGCCCTCGAGCTCAACGACCTCTCGGAGCTGAGCAGGCTCTCCTCGGCGCTCGAGACGTGCGCGAAGTTCGACGTCGAGT
>CALCDK010000044.1 GCA_937900605.1 uncultured Olsenella sp. | reverse complement strand
GGCCCTCGACGGGTCCGTGCGCCCGGTGCGCGGCGAGGTCGCCTATGCCCGGCTGGCGTCCTCGCTCGGGGCCGACCTCGTGGTCTCCGCCGACAGCCCGCTTCCGGCGGGGACCTGCGGCACCGTCCGGGGCCTGTCCGCGCTCGCGGGCCTCTCGCGGGGCATCTCGTCGCTCGCGTCCCCGTCGGCGGCGCTGCCCCGCACGGATGCGGGCGCGGCCCCCGACCTCGACTTCGCCGACGTCGTGGACCAGGACATGGCCAAGCGCGCTATGACCATCGCCGCGGCCGGGCGCCACGGCATCCTCATGGTCGGCCCTCCTGGTGCCGGCAAGACCATGCTCGCCCGCAGGCTCCCCACGATCCTTCCGCCCCTGACGCAGGAGGAGGCGGCGGAGGCCATGCTCGTCCACTCCGTTGCCGGCCAGCCCCTCGACGACCTCGCCGCGGGCAGGCGCCCCTTCCGCGCGCCGCACCACTCGGCCTCCGTCTCCGGGCTCGTGGGCGGCGGCCGGCCCGTGCTCCCCGGGGAGATCTCGCTCGCCCATGCGGGCGTTCTGTTCCTCGACGAGCTGCCCGAGTTCGCGCACAATGCCCTGCAGTCCATGCGGCAGCCGCTCGAGGACCACCGCGTGCGCCTCGTCCGCGTCGACGGCGTCTACGTCTTCCCCTGCGACTTCCAGCTCGTCGCCGCGGCCAACCCGTGCCCGTGCGGGCACCTGGGCGACCCCGGGCACGAGTGCACCTGCACGGCCGGCCGGGCCGCGGCCTACCAGGCCAGGGTCGGCGGGCCCCTCATGGACAGGATCGACGTGGTCGTCGACGTGCGCCGCCCGTCCAGCTCGCGCGTCATCGGGGGAGACGAGGGGCTCTCCTCGGCCCGCATGGCACAGGAGGTCCTCCGGGCCCGGGAGTTCGCGGCGTGGCGGGCCTCCCGCGGCGGTGCCGAGCGCGCGACGACCGTGGCCGAGGCGGACCTGGACCCCGCGGCGCAGGCGACGTTCGAGTCGCTCGCCGAGCGCCTCGCGCTGGGAGGGCGCTCGATCGTACGCGTGGCCCGCGTCGCGCGCACCATCGCCGACCTCGAGGGGCGCGAGCGGGTCGCCCCCGACGACATCGTCGAGGCCGCGGCGTTCCGCTCCAGGAGCATGTCGTGACCGCCCCGGCAGACGGGTGGGAGCTGCGCGTGGGGGAGCGCGGCTACCCGGACTCCCTGCTCGACCTCGACCGTCCCCCCGAGGTGGTCTACGGGCGCGGCGACCCCTCCGTGCTCCTCGGCCCGGCGGCGTCGGTCGTCGGGGCCCGGCGCGCGTCCCCGTACGGCCTGGCCGCCGCCTCGCTGGCG
>CALCDK010000043.1 GCA_937900605.1 uncultured Olsenella sp. | reverse complement strand
CTGGCGGCGGTGCCCGGGCCGGCGCCCGAGAATCCCGTCCAGACCGCCGAGCTCTCTCTGGCGGCGTACCTGCCGCGCGACCTCGAGTCGCTGCAGCGCATGGCCTACGCGCCCCACGGCATGCAGGCCACGGTCGAGAACTACCTCAACCAGGCCCGTCGCAGCAGGACCGGTCGCAGGGACTAGCCGCGCGACGAGGCCGGCCCGGACGACGCGGACCCGGCGCGAAGGCGCGGTCGGACGGCGCGGGCGCGACGGGCGCTACACCACGATGCAACCCTCCGCGTCGGCCGGCTTGAGCATGAGCACGAACCCCTCCACCAGCCCGATGAACCACGGGACGTGCGACCAGACGACCATCAGGCTCAGGGCACCCAGGATGTAGTGGCCGGAGTAGATGTGCTGCGCGCCCACGCAGCCCAAGAACACCGAGAGGAGCACGACGGTCACCTTCTTGACGCGGCGCACCTCCACCCACGGCTCGTTCGCGTCGTCGTCCGAGACGCGCCGCTCGGCCTGGGGCTGACCGTCGGACTGCGCGCCCTGGCCCTGTCCGTCAGCCTGCCCGCCGGACCCGTACGACAGCGTGGACTCGTCGAAGACCTTGGGGGCGTCCTCGACCGCCTGGTCTTCGTCCTCCCCCGGCCAGACCTGGCCCGGGTCGTCGCTCTGCCACCAGGAAATGTTCCTCCCCGTCTCTCTCGCTCCCATGGACTTCCCTGAGCGTCGCGCACCGGAAGCCCCGGACCGTCCGCCCGCGGGGCAGATGACGCGCGGCTGACACTCCCCTGACCAGGGCGTGACCGTCGGCATCCCCGGCGCCGACGCGCAGCGGACGCCGCCGCCGCCCGTTGTGCGGCCACCTCTCGCCAGGCGCGTCCGCCGACGCCCGGGCGAGCACCGCCGTGGCCGGCGTCAGACGGTAGTAAGGTAGAGGTCTGACACTGCACGCCGCGCCCCGCGCGACGAACCCGAATCGGAGCACATCGATGCCGAAGATGACACCTGGCAACCGCCTGTACCTGTACCGCCTGCTCTCGCGGCAGCTCGGCGTGGGCCGACAGAGCAACATCCGCCTCGTCGACGAGGCGCTCGAGTCCGACGGCCTGGCGCCGCGCGACCTCGGCTGCAAGACCGCCCGCGAGCTGTGCGAGCAGCTCTCGGAGTGCGTCAAGCTCACCGTCTTCAAGAAGGGCGCCGTCTTCGCGACCGTCCTGCCCAACGAGGAGTACCAGAAGGCCCTGGAGCGCGACGCCTCCGGGGAGGGCAAGTCCGCGGCGAAGGGCGGCAAGCCCTGGAAGCGCCGCCGCGGCGCGAAGGCGCTCAAGCCCGTGAGGCCGCGCCACGTCGAGCCGGAGCCCCCGGCGGCCGAGAAGGCCCCGAAGGCCGAGCCCGGGCACGCCGCCGGGGCCGAGGGCCCCGCGACGCCCGAGGCCCCGCTCGCGGGCCAGGCGCAGCCCGCCGACGCCCCGCAGCCCGTCGTCGAGCAGCAGGGTGCCGCCGAGAGGGTCGCGTCGCCCACGGCTGCGGGCGACGAGCCCGCGGTCGTCGTGACCGCCTCCGCGGCCCCGTCCGACACCGCCCCCTGCGCCGACACCGCCCCCGAGCCGACGGCGCCCGCCGCGCCCGTCTCCGAGCACGCGCACCCCAAGATCTCCTTCACCATCACGTACGTCCCCGAGCAGCCCGCCGACGACGAGCAGCCCGCCGACGCTCGACCTGCCGCCGCGGAGCTTCCCGGTCGCGAGAAGGCGCCCGCACGGGACGCCGCGCCCCTCTCGCCCGCCGCGCCCGACGCCGGAGGCGCCACGGGCTCGCACGACGCCGCGGTCAGCGACGCCGAGCCCGCCCCCGCAACGGCCCCGGCCCCTGCGGCCCCCGCGCCAGCCCCGACGCCGGCCGCGGCACCGGGACGCCCGACCGTCGTCGTGCCGACCCCGGCGATCGCCCACCTCCCCCAGGACTTCTACGCCGAGGTCCGCTGTCCCAACGAGCAGCTCAGCATGCTCTACCAGCTCCTCCCCTGCGACGTCGACCCCATGTCCGTCCTCGAGGAGGACTTCCGCGTCGCACGCTCCACCGGGGCGATCGAGGGGACGAGGAGCACCGTCGCGTTCCCGCTGCGCTACCTGCGCGCCGACGGGAAGGCCCCCGTCATGGTCACGCTGCGCCGCTCCGCCAAGGCGACGGCCGGCAAGTACTGGAGCCTGTGCACCGTCGACGGCGGCTGCGTCGAGGAGGTGGGCCTCGAGGGCCTCTCCGAGCACGAGAGCCCGGTGCTGGCAGCCGAGCGACAGCTCGCGCAGCACGTCGTCCTGGGCGATTGGGGCGAGCTCCTCTGCGCGCTGGCGGGCATGGCCCAACCCGAGCAGTGGGGTGCCAACAGGCGCTTCCTCCGCGCGCACCTCGCGCTCACTGCGGCGCGCGTCCGCGCCCGGGGGCTTCTCGCCGTCTCGCAGGACGGCACGCGGGCCTGCGCCAACGACGGGGACATCCCGTGGCGCCTCGAGGGCTTCTCGCCCAGCGGCGACGCGCCGCGCGCGGGCTACGTGGACGCGCTGTGGCAGGTGACCGTGGACCCGTCGCTCGTCGAGGGGTCCCCCTCGGCGTGCCAGGCCGCGGTCAGGAGCCCGCGCCTCGCCACGACCGGCTACGACCCGGTCGACGACAGGGTCGTGCTCCTGGTCCCGGAGGCGTCCGGCGACGGCGCGCTCGCGCTCGTCGCGGCCGACGGGCACTACGAGGCCGTGCAGCGCCTCTCGCTCGACGACGCGTACGCCTGCGCCCGCGCGGTGAGCGGCCAGCAGCCCTCGTGGCTGGCCCGGGCCCTCTCGTAGGCCCCGCGCCCCCACCACATCCCATCGCGCGAAAAGGGGACGGGCCCCGCGACTCCACGTCACAAGGCCCGTCCCCTCATGTCGTCCGCCGTCGCGCGACCTAGTCGCGGCCGTTCCAGCAGTAGGTGCAGACCTTGCTGCGGTCGATGCCGATGGCCTCGAGCATGCCGTCGAGGCTCTGGTACTCCAGGGAGTCGAAGCCCATCTCCTCGCAGATGGAGCGCAGCAGGCAGCGGCCGCGCTCGGTGCGGCCGTCGGAGTACTCGTCGAGGTGCTTCTCGCCCTCGTCGCCCTCCAGCTCGAGGACCTTGCGACGGGCGATGAGCTCGTACTCGGAGCGGCCGCGGGAGAACGAGAGGAACTTGCAGCCGTACATGATCGGCGGGCAGGCCGAGCGCATGTGGACCTCGGCCGCGCCGGTGTCGCGCAGGAAGTCGATCGTCTCGCGCATCTGGGTGCCGCGGACGATGGAGTCGTCGACGAGCAGCAGGCGCTTGTCGCGGATCAGGTCGGGCACGGGGATCTGCTTCATGCGGGCCACGCGGTTGCGGACCTCCTGGTTGGCGGGCATGAAGGAGCGCGGCCACGTCGGGGTGTACTTGACGAACGGGCGGGCCAGGGGCACGCCGGACTCGGTGGCGTAGCCGATGCCGTGGGGCAGGCCGGAGTCGGGCATGCCGGCGACGTAGTCGACCTCGGGCAGCAGGCCGGCGGCGCGCTCGTCGCGGGCCATGATGGCGCCGTTGCGGTAGCGCATGCACTCGACGTTGACGCCCTCGTAGGTGGAGTTGGGGTAGCCGTAGTAGACCCACAGGAACGCGCAGATGCGCATCTCCTGGCGAGCGGGCGAGAGGGTCTCGAAGCCGTCGGCGGTGATGCGGACGATCTCGGCGGAGCCCAGCTCGTAGGCGTCGACGTAGCCGAGCTTGGCGTACGCGAAGGACTCGAAGGTCACGCAGTAGCCGTCGTCGTCCTTGCCGATGAGGACGGGCAGGCGGCCCATGCGGTCGCGCGCGGCGATGAGCTCGCCGTCCTCGGTCATGACGAGCAGCGTGAGGGAGCCCTCGACCTTCTCCTGGGCGTACTTGATGCCCTCGACCAGGGTGCTCTGGGTGTTGATGAGCGCGGCGACGAGCTCGTTGACGTTGACGTCGCCCGAGCTGGTGGCCATGAACTGGCGGCCCTGGCGGGTGAAGTCCTCGACGAGCTGGGCCTGGTTGCCCACGGCGCCCACGGTAGAGATGGCGTAGACGCCCAGGTGGGAGCGGACGAGCAGCGGCTGCGGGTCGGAGTCGGAGATGCAGCCCATGGCGCACGTGCCGGCCATCTCGGGCAGGTCGGCCTCGAACTTGGTGCGGAACGGGCTGTTCTCGATGGAGTGGATCTTGCGGTTGAAGCCGCCGCCCTCGCGGCAGGTCACCATGCCGGCACGACGAGTGCCGAGGTGAGAGTGGTAGTCGACGCCAAAGAAGACGTCGAGCGCGACATCGCGGTGCGAAACGGCCCCAAAGAACGCTCCCATGTGAGTATCCCTCCGACGAGGTGCTGGGCGACGTCGCCCCGCCGGGCGGCAGCCGCTGGTTACGGCGTGAAGTATATAGCGGGCCGGGCGCGCTCCCACCCCCGGACGCCCCGACGAAACGCCTTAGACGCAAATAACGCAAAACGCCCGTATGCCGAGAGGTGCCTTTGCGTCCCGGCTCGCGGGCACCCGGGCCCGGGCGCGGAGGCGTCGGCCGGGAGACGGGCGGGGCCGCACGCCCGTCTCCCGGCTCGCGGCCCCTCTCGGCGGCTAGGCCAGCGGGTCGAGCATGGCCGGCAGCTCGCCGACGAGCGGGCGCACGTAGGCGAGCAGCTCCTCGGTCACGCCCATTCCGTCCTCGCTGATCCACGCACGCGGGACGCCCTTGACGCGGTTGGCCACGGCCTCCACGTCGAAGAGGCGCGCGCGGACCTCGTACGGCTCGTCGCAGAGGCGCTCGAGGCCGCACATCACCACGGACTCCCCCGCCAGCGCGGCGCGCACGCCGGCCTGGCCGAGCTCGCTGGCCTCGCGCAGGTCGCAGGCGCTCGCGACGTGGCTCGCGCAGCGCTGCAGCGTCGAGAGTTCCACCGCGCGCGTCTTGCAGCCCAGGCACTTCTTGACGAGCGCGGCGAGGTAGCGGCCGGTTCCCGACAGCGTCGCCAGGTGGCCGAACTCGTCGGTGGCCGAGCCGGGGCCCGCCATCTCGCAGTACAGGGTGCCCGACGCGTCGCGGACGCCCTCGGAGACGCCCACCATCACGCTGTTCCTCTCGGCGAGAAGCGCACGCAGGCGCTCGACGAGCGCGTCGGCGTCGAGCGGGACCTCGGGCAGCAGCACCAGGTCCGGGTCGGCGAGGGCGCTGGAGGCCGCCAGCCAGCCGGCATCGCGGCCCATGATCTCGACGAAGGTCACGGACTTGAGGTCGTAGACGTCGGCGTCGCGGGCGAGCTCGCGCACGGACGTGGCGACGAGGCGCGCGGCGCTGCCGTAGCCGGGGGTGTGGTCGGTGCCCTCGAGGTCGTTGTCGATGGTCTTGGGGACGCCGACGAAGCGGATGGGACTGTCCACCGAGCGGCCGTAGGCGCCCAGCTTGGCGATGGTGTCCATCGAGTCGTTGCCGCCGATGTAGAGCACGCACGAGACGCCCTCCTCGGCGAGGCGCGCGAAGAGGCGCTCGTAGGTCTGGGGGTCGGCGGCGGGGTCGGGCAGCTTGTAGCGGCAGCTGCCGAGCCAGCTCGACGGCGTGCGGGCGAGAAGGTCAAGCGACGCCTCGTCCGGCAGCGCGGCGTCGAGGTCGACGGTGCGGCCCTCCATGAAGCCCTGGATACCGTTGCGCATGCCGAGGGCGCGGACGCCGGCCTGGCGCGCGGCCCACGCGACGCCGGCGAGGCTCGCGTTGATCGCGGCGGTGGGGCCACCGGACTGGCCGACCAGCACGCGGCCGGCGGCGGGGGTGACGTTGACGGTGGGAACGGACTCGGACATGGCGGTTCCTTTCGCTTCGCATGTGGACACAAGCATAGCGCAGGCCATGCGCGCGGCCCCGACGGCGTCGGACGCACGTGAGACGCCCGCACGGCGCGCGGACCTTCTCCCCCGCATGGCGCGCGGCCCTTCTCGCCGCACGGCGCGCGGCCCTTCTCGCCGCACGGCGCTTCTCGGCCGCACTGCGCGCGGCGCCTCTCCCCCGCACGGCCGCCAAGAGACGCGAGAAGGGGGCCGACCCCGGAAGGCCGACCCCCTCGTGAGGTCGCCCGCGAGTCTCCGCGGGCCTATCTCGCGAACCGATGGCTCGTCGTGCGCGGTTCCGCGCCGCCGGACCCGACGCTACTCGTCGGAGCCCTTGCGGTTGCGGGCCCACAGGACGGCCACGCCGGCGAGAAGTGCGACCGCGGCGACGATGGCCACGATCACGCCGGCGGACATGCCGCCGTTGAGGACGTCACCGGACATCGGCAGCTTGGAGCCATCGTTGCCGTGGGTGCCGTTGGCGCCGGTGCCGCCGTTGCCGTTGCCCTCGGGCGTGGTGCCGCCGTTGCCGTTGCCGTTGCCGTTGCCGTTGCCCTCGGGCGTGGTGCCGCCGTTGCCGTTGCCGTTGCCGTTGCCCTCGGGCGTGGTGCCGCCGTTGCCAGTGGTGCCCGGGAGGGTGTGGAACGTGCCGGTGGCGGCGTCGGAGCGGTTGCCCGCGCCGTCGATGGCGGTGACGCTGACCTCGTGGTCGGTGTCGGCGGCCAGGCCGGAGAGGGCCAGGCTGTGCTCGTCGGCGTCGACGCGGTAGGTCTTGCCGTCCACGACGACCTCGTAGGCGACGACGTCGCCGTCAGCGGAGGGCGTCCAGGTGATGGTGGCGGAGTCGCTCGTCACCGCGTCGGCCGTGACGTCGCTCGGGGCCGCGGGGGCCTGCTCGTCGGCGGCCGGGGTCACCTTGAGGTTGTCGATCACGACGTCGCAGCTGCCGGTGGAGGTGCTGCCGGCGTTGCCGCCGGAGTACAGGCCCACCCAGGTGAGGCCGCTGTCGGCGCCCGTGACCTCGACCGTGGCGTGCGCGGTGTGCTGCGCGCCGCCGGAGTAGGTCACGTCGAGGGTCTTGACGGACTGGTAGTTGTTCTCGCCGTCGCCCACCACGACCTGGTAGGTGTTGGCGGCAGAGCCGGTCTGGTAGTCGAACTCGACCGTGTAGGACTTGCCGGGCTCGAAGGCCAGCGTCTGGGGCGTGGACTGGAAGATGAGGCCCTTGCGGGTGTCGTGGTGCTTGAGCGACCAGTTGCCCTCGATGGCATCATCGACCTCGTGGCCGTGCCAGCCGGTCTGCGAGAAGGGAGCGTGCTTCTCGGAGAGGTGCAGGCGGGCGTCGCCACCCTGGTAGGCGGGGCCGACCACGAACGGGTACAGGCCGGACACGGCGTTCTCGAAGTCCTGCGAGAAGGACCCGTCCGCGGCCTGGACCGGGAAGCCGTCCTTCTGGACGTAGCGGACGTTGTCGAAGTACGTGGCACCGTCGCCGGCAGCGCGCTTGAGCGTGAGCGTGGCGGTGTCGGAGCCGGCGATGAAGCCGACGTAGACGCGGGTCATGTAGGAGACCTGCAGGCCGTTGTCGGTGTGCTTCTCGTCGCTGGCGGTGTAGTTCTTGGAGACGGACTTGCTGACGCGGCGGCTGGCGTGCTGGTCGCCGGAGTCGACCTTGACGTACGCCGGGGCGTCGGAGTCGTTCTGGACGTAGAGCTCGGCCACGTACTCCTTGCCGGGGACCAGGCCGGTGAGCGTGGTGCTCACGGCGACGTCCTGGGCCGGGGAGGTGATGGCCAGGCGCTGGTCGCCGGTGCCGGCACGCTCGACGCGGACGGCGTCGGAGTCGACGTCGCCAGACCAGGTCTGGGCGTCAAGGGAGTCGCCCGCGGCGTAGGAGTTGAAGCCGGGGTCCACGACGCCGGTGCCCTCGCCGAAGTCGACGTCGTCGGCCGTCGGGACGGCGGCGTCGTCGGAGGCCCTGACGATCACGTACGGCACGCCGGCCTCGGCGTCGAGGGTGAGCTGCGAGCCGGTGTGGACGCGCTTGCCGTCGACGCGGCCCTGGTCGGTGAGCTTGTAGACCACGACGTCGGTGTTGGCCCAGCCGGGGAGCAGGTCCCAGGTGGTGCTGCCGCCGTCAAGGCAGAAGTGGTAGAGCTTCTCGGCGCCGTCCTGGGTCCAGGGGAGCAGGTAGGCGTCGTCGTCGAGGACCTTCTTGCCGTCGAGCACGATCTCGCGCTCGATGACGGAGTCCTGGCGCTGCTGCTCGTGGCGGGTCACCACGACGTCGTGCTGGCCGTCGGCGCTCTGGAGCTTGATCTGCTTCTCCTGGTTGCCGCCGTTGGTGGGAGCGACGTCGCCGTCCTTGCCGGAGTAGTCCTCCCAGTCGGTCACCTGGTAGTGCTGCAGGAACCTGGTGGGCAGGTTCTCGAGGTAGGTGTTGCGGACGTAGCCGTTGAAGTCGAGGTCGTTGGCCCAGCCCTCGAAGCCCTCGAGGACGTAGCCGCCCAGCAGCGGGTTGTTCATGGCCGTCTTCTGGTGCGTGGAGGTGGGGCCGGCGTTGTTGGGCGAGATGTCGCGCTGGTCGTTGCGCAGGAAGCGGATGATCTCGCTGTTCAGGCCCTTGGTGCCGGTGCCGCCGTAGTTGACGTCGGTGGCCCAGTGGCTCCAGGTGGAGTCGTACTCGCCCTCGTACGGGAACTCGGTCGAGAAGCGCCAGCCCAGCGCGTTGATCTGCTCGGCCACGCGACGGGTCTCCCAGGCGTCCTGGTACCAGACGTCGAGGTAGATGAAGTCCATGTTGGCGCCGCGGTTGGCCGCGTCGGCACGCAGGGCGTCGAGGCCGGGGGCGGTGGCGCCGGTCACGGCCGGGTCGCCGACGTACTCGCCGTTGTCCCAGCGGCGGGACTCGAAGTTGGTGCCGTTGATGCGGTCATAGAGCTGCACGAGGCGGTTCCAGCGGGCGCCGGAGCCGAGGTCCCAGAGCTTGTCGATGACGTAGGACTGGTCCAGCCAGCCCCAGCCGTCGCCCAGGCCCGCGACCATGCGCTCGTTGAAGGACTTTGACTCGGGGTAGGCCTCCTGGGCGTTGATGTGGATGCCCACCTCGGTGTTGTAGCGGTGCGCAACGTCGATGAGCTGCTGGAAGCCCTCGACGCCGCCCTCCTTGGAGGAGATGTCGGCGTACTCGGAGTTGGCCGAGTCGTGGCCCTCGTTGCCGTAGCCCTTGAGCAGCAGCGCCTGCGGCAGGCCGTCGGTGATGAGGGAGACCTTCTTCACGTTGTCGGCGGTCAGCGCGTAGGGGTTGGAGACCTCGGAGCCGAAGTTCATGACGATGCGGTAGTTCACGAGGTCCTTGATGGCCTCGGAGCCCTGCGGCACGTTGAGGATGGAGCGGGTGGCCACCGCGCCGTCGCACCAGTCGACGGTGCCGTCCTCGTTGGCGTCGGACGTCACGGCGACCTTGACCCACGGCAGCTCGCTGGTGGGCAGGGTCACGTCGGAGTGGTTGGCGGCGTACTTCTGGGCGTTCTTGTCGCCGTGCTCGTAGTACCACTGCGAGCTGGTCATCGACATGGTGTCGGGGCCGTTGAAGGCGGTGACGCGCTTGTCGCCCTCGGCCTCGGAGTTGGAGAAGACGCCCGCGGAGTAGGTGCTGTTGCCCATGATGCCGTAGAGGTGGCCACGGCGAAGCCGTCCTCGAAGGTGAGGTGGTGGTCGCCGCTCACGGCGACGTCGGTGCTCCTGTCGGCGAAGGCGGCGTTGGCGGCCTCGTCGGCGGCGTCGACGCTGACCAGCGCGGCGTTGCTGGCGTCGATCGTCATGACCGGGGCGCAGCCGTCGTGCTTCTGGATGTCGGTGACGCGCCAGGAGAGGTTGGTGCCCTCGACCTTGAGCTCGACGGTGAGGGTCAGGTCGAGCTTGGCGGCGGCGTCCTTGACGTCCATGACGTAGGTCGCGGTGTCGCCCGAGATGGTGGCCTTGACGGTCGGGGTCACCTGGGTGCCGTTGATCGTCAGGGTGTTGACGTCGGCCTCCTGGCCGCGCAGGAAGTCGGACTTGGCGTCACGGCCGGCCAGGACGTAGCGGGCCACCTGCGGGAACTGCTTGCCCACGTAGACCGTCATCTGGTCGGAGGAGATCGTCGAGAAGCGCGCGAGGTCGAGCTCGGGCTTGGGCTCGAGCTTGAAGTCGACGTTGGCGTTGCCGCCGTCCTTCTCGCCCTTGACGTCGTAGCCCTGCTTGGTCTGCGCCTGGTAGCCTGGGGCGCTGGCCACGATGTCGTGCTGGCCGACCTCAACGTCCTTCACGACGTAGGCGCCGTGGTCGTCGGCCTTGGCGGACAGCTTGCCGATGCGCACGGTGGCGCCGGGCAGGGCGTTGCCCTTCTCGTCACGGACGGTGCCCGAGACGTCGGCAAGGTTGACGTAGGTGACCTTCTTGACCTGGCCGGCGCGGTCGGCCGCCCAGTTCCAGTTGTCCTCCATGAGGGCGGTGGTGCCGTCGGCGGTGTTGGAGAGCGTCGCATCGGCGAACTTCACGGAGGTGTTGTTGAGCTTGGTCATGACCGCGGGGTGGCCCTTGCCGCTGTTGGCGGACACGAAGTTGCCCACGTTCTGCTTGGACACCGAGACGGACTTGTCGTCGACGGTGACGGTGAGCTTCTCGTTCTGGACGTTGATGCTGATGTCCAGGGGCTCGCCCTGCGTCGGGGCCGGCAGGTCTCCGCCGAGGGAGCCGTAGGCGCTGGGGCCGCACTGCCAGTACCACTTGGACTGGCTGTCATAGCCGATGTAGAACCAGTTGTTGGCGTCCACGTAGCTGTAGAAGACGCCGAAGTTGTACGTGGCGCTCATGGGGACCAGCGTCAGGTGCAGGGTGTCGCCGGCCTTGGTGGCGTGCGTGCGGTCCACCAGGGTGATCGGGCCGGCGTGGGTGGCGTCACCGTAGTTGTGGCCGCCCGTGTTGTTCTGGCCCGCGACGATCTGGATCCACTTGCGGCCCTCGGGGAGCGCGGGCGCCTTGGCGGCGGGCTCCCAGGTCTGGCCGTCGACCTGCTGGAAGGGCTTCCAGCTGGAGAAGTCCGTGACGACGGTCTTGTCCAGGGCGACGTTGGTGAAGTAGACGTCGGTGGTCTGCAGGCCGGTGTTGCCGTTGAAGGAGCCAGCGCCGAAGCCGACCTTGCCGGAGGTGCGAAGGAGCTGCGCGACCTGCGGGCAGTTGACGGTAGCGATGCTGCCGTTGACGTTGACGGTGACGTTGTCGCCGTTGGCGCTCACCTTGATGTTGGCGCGCTCGCCCTGCGAGAGGGTGGGCAGGCCATTGAGGGTGGGCCAGGCCTCGTGGCCGTCCAGCTTGTACTGGAGGATCCACGAGCTGCCAGCGTCGTAGCCGACGAAGAACCAGTTGTTGGCGTCGACGTAGCGGCCGACGAAGCGCAGGCGCGACCCGGCCGGGTCGCTGGCGAGGACGAAGTCCGCGCCCACGGTGCCGGCGGTAGTGGCGTCGCCGCTCAGGACGAACGCCTCGGAGCCGCTGTCGGCAAAGTGGTTGTTGCCGTTGTTGGCGCCGGAGGCCAGGTGCCCCATGGTCGCCTCCCCGGCAGCGAGGGCGGGACGGGCTGCGGTCGCCAGCACGCCCACGGCCATGACGGCCGCGAGCAGCACGGCGGCCACGACGCGGCCGAGCCCCCTCCTACTCTGGGAACTACTCTTCATTGCACTCCCTTCCGTTGTGGGCCGTCCGTCAACGGGCGGGACGTGTCGCGACACCGCGGCGCGACGCGGACCGGCCGAATCGAGACGGCGGATTCCGCGCTTAATATACTAAGTGGGGGTTTGCCCAGTCCCTGCAAACGGTGAGCGGGGCCAATGTTTCGGCAAGCGCGCAACGACGGAACACCCGCGTTCATCTTGCATTTGTTAGCGGTCGCCAGTGGTTACTGTGCACAGATACCTTTGTGGCGCGCACGCGGGCGACGTCCTCAGTCGCGCACCTGGATGCCCAAAAGGCCCAGAACCACCTCAGCTTGTGATGAACTTAGTATGGCCCCTCGGAGGTCGCGGAGGTCGCTGGTGAGGGCGATGCCGTCGAGCCGGCACGTGGAGAGGTCCATGCCGGCGAGCGGCGTGTGGAAGACCGAGGCGCGCGAGAGGTCGCAGCCTTCCAGCTCGACGCGGGAGAGCCGCACGTGGTGCAGGCCCGCCTCGCGCAGGGAGCACGACGAGAGGCGCACGCGCGCGAGCGTGGCCTCGCCGAGGTCGAGGTACGAGAGCTGGCAGTCCTCGAGGCTCGCGTCGGTGACGCGGGACTTGGCCATGCCCAGGCCGGGCGCGGCGCACGCGACGAAGTCGCAGTGGTCGAGCCAGCAGCGGCCCATGTCGCAGGCGTCGAGCCGGCAGCCGCGAAAAGAGACGTCCCTGAACGTGCAGTTGGACAGGTCGAGGTGGTCGAAGGCGCAGCCGCGGAACTCCACGTCCTGGAAGAGCGTGCCGTCCGCGCGCAGGTCGCACAGGTCGAGTCCCTCGAGCACCGTTCCGGACACGACCACGTCGGGCTCGAGGAGCGCCGAGACGAACTGGTCCGGGCCCATGTTGTGCCCCAGGTCCGGGGTGATGCGGGCCGTGCGTGCGGGAAGCGGCACGGAGAGACGGGCGGCCTGCGCGCCCGACGGGGAGGACGCCCGTCTCGTCGGCATGCTAGCCCAGCCTCACGATCTTGGTGCCGTGCACCTCTCGCACGCCGAGCTCGTCGGCGACCTCCTGCGCGTTGCGCCAGGTGATGCCGGCGCCGGGCAGGATGGTGATGCGGCCGGCGGCGCGCCCGACGAGGCTGCGCAGGTGGCCGTAGTTCTCGGCGATGGGCGTGCCGGCGGGGCCGCCGTGGGTGAGGATGCGCTCGACGCCGCGCTGTGCGAGCCAATCGATGGCGGCCAGCTGCGCCTGGGGCGCGAGCGAGTCGAACGCCATGTGGAAGGTGACCGCAAGGCCGCGCGGGGCCTCGAGCACCGGCTCCTTGGCGAGGCGCAGGAGCAGCTCGCAGGACTCGGCGTCCAGCTGGCTGCCGCGCAGGCAGCCGAAAACCACGCCGGTAACGCCAAGGCTGCGGGCCATGATGAGGTCCTGGCACATGACGTCGAGCTCGGCGGGCGCGTGCTCGAAGCTGCCGCCACGCGGGCGGACCATGCACATGACGTCCACGCCGCGCGGGCGGCAGTACTCGACGGCGGCTCGGATGGTGCCGAAGGAGGGCGTGGTGCCCCCGACGGCGAGGTTGTCGCAGAGCTCGACGCGGGCGGCGCCGGCGGCCACCGCGGCGGGGACGAGCTCCATGTTCTCGGCGCAGAACTCCCTGACGAGGCCTAGCACAGCGCTGCCTCCCACTCGGCCGGGCGGAAGCCGGCCAGGACGAAGTCGTCGCCGACGAGCAGCGGGCGCTTCACGAGCATGCCGTCCTCCGCGAGGATCCTCGCGGCCTCCTCGTCCGTGACGCCGGCGTCGAGCACCTGCTTGAGGCCGCGCTCGCGGTAGAGCCGGCCGCTCGTGTTGAAGAGGCGGCGGATGGGCAGGCCGGAGCGCGCCTGCCAGTCGAGCAGCTCCTCGGCGGAGGGGTTCTGGGCGACGATGTCGCGGTCCTGGTAGGGCACGCCGTGCTCGTCGAGCCAGGCCTTGGCCCTACGGCAGGTGCTGCACCTTGGGTACTCGACGAACAGCACATCAGACATGGTGTGAGCCTCCTTGCGATAGGTTGCGGCAAGTGTATCACGCGCGGTGCCCGGGCCCCAGGACGCGGGCCAGCGAGAAGGACGCGGCCCCGGCGGCCGGCCCCGTGCGCGCGGCGCGGCCCCGGCGGCCGGCCCCTCTCGCCAGACGCGGCCCCATGCGCGCGACGCGGGGCCCGCGGCGGCCGGCCCCTCTCGCCGCACGCGGCCACGCCCTAGGCCAGGCCCTCCTCCTCGGCGAGCGCCCTGCCGATGGCGTGCGGGATGCCCACCACCAGCGCGTTGCCCATGCAGAACGCGCGCCGGCCGTCGCTCATGCCCGCGTCGGTCCAGCCGCGCGGGAACCCCTGCAACTGGTCGAGCTCGTCGGGCACCAGCCTGCGGTAGCGCCCGTCGGCCACCTGCACCACGTGCTTGAAGCGAGAGGCGCCGCACCCGCCCTCGCCGGTCAGGATCGTGCGCGACGGTCGGTCGGTCGGGTCGGGGAACGACATGGCCCCCTCCGAGTAGCGGTACGCGAACCCGGTCTTCTTGTTCACGCGCTCCTCGGACTTGGAGCCCTTGAGGTAGCGCCACTGGGACAGCTGGTCCTCCTCGATGTAGAACTCCTCGCCGACCTCGGACTCGTCGACGAGCACGTCGCCCAGCACGCGGCGCGGGCCCGCGTAGTCCTCCTCGACCCTGCAGGTGGCCACGCGGCCGTCCTGCATCGCGCCCGCCTCGTGGAACGGCGAGGCGGCCGCGCCCAGGTTGAAGCGCTGCGACGCGACGTAGGGGTCCTCGGGCACGTCCACGTGGGCGACGCCCGCGCGAGGGTGCCCTGCGTCAGGCGCGCGTCGAGGTCCCACTCCTCGCCCGTCAGGCGGGCGAGCACGTAGATGCGCTTGCGGCGCTGCGGGAAGCCGTACTCGGCGCTGTTGACCACGCGCCACTCGACGGAGTAGCCCAGGTCGCCAAGGCACGACAGGATAATCGCGAAGTCGCGCCCCCTCTGGGACGCCGGGCTCTTGAGCAGGCGGTCGACGTTCTCGAGGAGCACGTAGCGCGGCTGGCGGCGCGGCCCCCTCATGCGCAGGAAGTCATAGATGTCCCACCACAGGACGCCCTTCTTGCCCTCAATCCCGCCGGACTGCGAGAGGGGCTTGGCGACGGAGTAGTCCTGGCACGGGAAGCCGCCGACGACCATGTCGACGTCGGGGATGTCCCTCTCGCCGCGATGGAACTGGGCGAGGACCTCGTGGATGTCCTCGTTGACGAGGGTGCCCTCGCCGAAGCGCTCGCGGTAGCAGCGGGCCGCGAACTGCTTGGACTCGGTTCCGGGCGGCTCCCACTGGTTGGCCCAGACCGTCTTGAACGGCCCGGCGGCGGGCAGGCCCCAGTCGGGCCGCGCGGGGTCGTGGTAGCCCTCGAGCCCCAGGCGGAACCCGCCGACGCCCGCAAAGAGCTCGGCGACTCTGATGGTCTTCTTCGACACGTTTCTCCATTCGCTGACTGTGTCGGTTGTCCGAAAAGCATAGCCGATCCGACCCCGCGCCCGCGCAGCCAGAAGCTCTGCCGATACATGCGGATGCCGTTCACCACCTCGGGCTTGTCGCTGGAGTCGCGCCCGGAGCCGACGGCGGCCGCCACCTGCGCGACCGTGCGCCCGACATAGCGGCGGCGCACCTCTCGGCAGAGTCGCCCGACGTCCTCGTAGCTGACGGGGTCCGACGGCAGACGCTTGAGGCGGCCGGCCTGCCCGCGCCCGGCGGGACCGGCGGCGCGGCGGTCGAAGCACTCGCGGGCGAGCTGCGTCACCGTCGCGCGCTTGAGGCGCCAGCGCGGGCGGTTGGGCCACTTGGGCGTGGTGCGGCCGCACGCGGCATCGGACGACGGCCCCGCATTTGAGCGCGTTCGGCGGGGTCCGGCCCCGCGCGCCCGAAAGCGGCCCGGCAAGGCGTACGATGGTGCCTGCGTGTACACTGGAGTCGAGGGCCCCGTCGCGCCACCCGGCGCACGGAGGGCACCGGCGCCGCGAGCCCCGTCGCCGCGCCGTCGCCAGGCCCGACCCCCACGCGCCGCTGGACGCCCTGCGTCCGCACGCGTGACCGCACGCCCGGGCCGCGCATGGCGCGAAGCCCGCCACGTGGGCGCCCGCCCGGTCGGCCGCGCACCTCTCGCCCCCGGGACCAGGACGTCCCGGCCACGCACGATCTCATCCGCGGCGCCACGCCGCCCTCAGGATGCGGCGCGACGCGCCGCGCAACAGGAGGAACCATGTCAAGGAAACTCACCGAGCAGGAACAGGCGCGCGTCCTGTCCCTCGCGAAGCTTCTGGGCCGCAAGCTGCCCACCAACCAGCGCAGCAACGCCGGCGGCATCGCCAGCGGCCTGGTGCGCGTCCGCAAGGACCGCCTCGCCGTCGGCGACGTCACGTCCGTGCTCGAGCGCTACGGCGCCGGCCAGGAGGTCCTCGACTCCCTGGTCGGGCTTGGCGTCCTCGAGGAGCGCCCGGTCCCGATGGACGGCAACGAGCCGCTCATGACCTACCAGCTGGTGACCCCGGCCGACCTCAGGCTCGCTCGTCAGGCGGCACGGGCCGACGCCGCCGAGACGAACACCGGCGAGAGGGACGGCGCGCGCGACGGGCGCGCCACCGCTGCCGACTCCGACGACCACGCCGCCGCTGCCGAACCCGCCGCTTCCGGCGCTTCCGACGGCGAGAAGGACGACGCCCCCGCCGCCGACGACGCCGCGCAGGCCCCGTCCCGCCCGCGCCGCCGTCGCGGCGCCAAGCACTTCGCCGCGCAGCACGACGCCGAGGCGTCCGACGACGCGGCCGAGGACGCCCCCGCCACGGACGAGGCCCAGCCCGCCGACGAGCCCGACGAGGCCGTGCTCGAGGCCGCGCGCCCGCGCCCGGGCCGCGCCGCCCGCATGGCCCGTGCCGAGAGGCGCGCCCGCGACTCCCGCTGCGCCACCGAGCGCGCCGCGCGTGCCGCGCGCGAGGGCGCCGAGGCCGCCGCAGCGCCGGAGCCCGTCGCGGAGCCGAAGCTCGAGCCCGCTGCCGACGCCGCACCCGCGGCCGATGCCTCCCCCGCCGACGCCCACGACGAGCCCGCCACGACGCCGGCCCCGGGCGAGGGCCAGGGCCGCAACGCGCGCAGGCGCCGCGCCAGGCGCACACGCCGTGCCGCCCGCCAGGCGCACCAGGGCCAGGACCAGGCCGCCGCTGACGCTGAAGCGACCGACGCCGACGCGGCCGGCACCGAGCCCAAGGCCGACACCAAGCCCGCCGCCGACGCCAAGCCCGCCGCCGACGACCACGCGCCCCAGGCCCCCGTCGAGGAGCCCGCGCAGGCCCACGCCCCGCACGCCATCGCCCGCACCAACGCCCCCTCGGCCCCCTCGCGCGCCGACCGCAGGCCGCTCTCGCGCATGGGCTACGTCCGCAAGCAGTCGCCCGAGCTCAACGACGTGCGCCGGCAGATCATCGGCCTCGACCCGCGCCTGTGGATCAACGGCTGGCTGCTCAGCACCCCCGACGCGTTTCTCGCCTACGAGAGGCCCATCAGGCAGATCGACGCCGCCCTCGACGGCTCGCCGTTCCTGGGCGACGGCACGCTGAGCGTCCGCGAGCTCTCGTACCGCGTCTTCGGCGACGAGAAGTTCCTGGCGCCGGACGCCGATGGCCGCAAGCTGCTGCACCTCATGGGCCTCACCGACATCGTCCGCTGCCGCCCGCAGACCCGCCTGGGCCTGCTGCACCACATCCCGCGCTACCACAAGCACATGAAGCTCGTGGTGTCCGAGAACCTCGACCCGTGGGCCAACATGCGCGACCTCATGTTCCAAGAGGACCGCAAGCGCTTCCTGGACCAGCGCGTCCACGGCGTCATCTTCGGCACCGGCTACCTGGTCAACGACCCGCACAAGCTCCCCGACCTGCTCGAGTCGCTGCGCGCCGAGGACGTCACCGTGTACTACTGGGGCGACATCGACCGCGCGGGCCTCTCGATCATGGCCAAGCTGGCGTCGTCGGCCGAGGGCCGCTTCGTCGTCGAGCCGTTCGTCCCCGCCTACCGCCTCATGCTGCGCCGCGCGATGCTGCGCTACCCGGACCCGCTGGACAACGAGCCGTGCGGCCAGGAGGGCGTGCCGCTGGAGGGCGTCGAGCTCTTCGAGGGTCGCCTCGACGAGGACGAGATGGCCTACCTGCGCGCGGTCGTCGAGAACAGCAGGCTCATCCCACAGGAGATCGTCACGCGCGCCGACCTCTAGCGCGCCCGCGGCGGTCGTCGCCGCGACGGCAGCGCACCCGCACACCGCAGCCAGCACGCCGCAGCCAGCACGCCACACGCACGCCGCAGCCAGCACGCCACACGCACGTACGAACGGGCCCCGGGCCGCCACCATGGCAGCCCGGGGCCCGTCCCCATGTGGCGCGGCCGGGAGGGATCGAATTCCGGTTGAGGCACCGTATCAAGGGGTGCCGTGACGACAATCGCGCGATTTGCGTGCCCGAAATCGTGCGAACGCGCCGCATCAGCTCAAAGCACGCCGCTCACCTGGGCAAATGCAGACACTTCTCTAGGTCCCAGGGAGAAGGGCTTTCGCCGAGCACGCAAACGGCGCCTTTCTCGTCACACCACCCCCAAACGCTCGCCCCGAGCCGCTGCACCCCAAAGCGGAGCGCCCTACAGCAGCTTGCCGTACCTGCGCACGTACAGGCGCTTGACCAGCGTCGCGAGCAGCATGTACGCCACCACGAACGCCGCGAGGATCGCGAAGAACCACGCCGGCAGCGCGGCCGACAGGCCGAACGCCGCGCCCGCGGGCGTCCACGGCAGCACCGTCATCGCCACGCAGCCCGCCACCCCGGCCAGCATGAGCGGGGCCGAGGCGCGACTCTGCAGGAACGGGACCTTCTCGGTGCGGATCATGTGCACCACGAGCGTCTGCGTCCACATCGACTCGACGCACCAGCCGGTCTGGAACAGCGCGGCGAACGCCAGCCTTCCGGCCGGGTCGAGCGCCCAGAACGGGCCGCCCAGCACCGCGGGGCACACCACGAAGAACAGCACCGCGAACGTCGCGATGTCGAACAGCGAGCTCACGGGGCCCATCCACAGCATGAAGCCCGCCACCGAGCGCGCGTCCCACACCGTGGGGCGATCGAGCATCTCGGGGTCGACGTTGTCCCAGGGCACCGCGAAGCAGGTGAAGTTGTAGACCATGTCGAGCAGGATGAGCTGGATCGCGCCCATCGGCAGGAACGGCAGCGCCGCGCTCGCGGCCAGCACCGAGAACATGTTCCCGAAGTTGGAGCTCGCCGTCATCTTGAGGTACTTGATCGTGTTGGCGTACGTGCGGCGGCCCTCGACGATGCCCGTCTCGAGCACCATGAGGTCCTTCTCGAGAAGCACGACGCTCGCGGTCTCCTTGGCCACGTCGACCGCGGTGTCCACGCTGATCCCGGCGTCGGCCACGCGCAGCGCCGCAGCGTCGTTGATGCCGTCGCCCATGAAGCCAACGGCGTGGCCGCGCTCGCGCAGCACCGTCACCACGCGCGCCTTCTGCGACGGCGAGAGCTTCGCGAACACGTTCTCGCGCTCCGCCACGCGGGCCAGCTCGTCGTCGCCCATGCGCTCGACGTCCTCGCCGAGGACCACGCGGCCGACCTCGATGCCCACCTCGCGGCAGATGTGACTCGCCACGCGGCCGTTGTCGCCGGTCAGGACCTTGACCGCGACGCCGTGGCGCGCCAGGGCCTCCACCGCGGCGGCCGCGCTCTCCTTGGGCGGGTCGAGAAACGCCAGGTAGCCGATCAGCACCATGTCGTCCTCGTCGGCGACGCCGAAGGCCCCCACCGCCGACGGGTCCGTGCGCTGCGCCACGGCCAGGACGCGCATGCCCTCGTCGTTGAGGCGCTCGGCCTCGGCCAGGACGCGCTCGCGCAGGCCCTCGCCCAGCGGCAGCACCTCGCCGTCGAGCTCCACGTGCGAGCAGATGCCGAGCATCTCCTCGACCGCGCCCTTCGTGATCATCTGCGTCTTGCCCGACGCGTCGGCGACCACGACCGACATGCGCCTGCGCTCGAAGTCGAAGGGGATCTCGTCGACCTTCTCGTACGTCGCGGCGATGCCGGCGGCGTCCACGCCCGAGCCCGGCTGGCCCGCGCGGGCGACGATGGCCTTGTCCATGAGGTTCTTGAGGCCGGTCTGGAAGTGGCTGTTGAGGAAGGCGTGGCGCAGGACGCGGGCGTCGTCGTTGCCCATGACGTCCAGGTAGCGCTCGAGCACCACCTGGTCCTGCGTGAGCGTGCCGGTCTTGTCGGTGCAGAGCACGTCGATGGAGCCCAGGTTCTGCATGGAGTCGAGGTTCTTGACGATGACCTTCTTGCGCGAGAGGGCAACCGACCCCTTGGCCAGGCACGTCGTCACGATCGTCGGCAGCATCTCGGGCGTGAGGCCCACCGCGATCGAGGCCGCGAAGAGCAGCGCGGACAGCCAGTCGCCCTTGGTGAGGCCGTTGACCAGGAAGACGAACGGCACCATGACGGCCATGAAGCCGAGAAGGACGCGGGAGACGCCGTCGAGGCCCCTCTCGAACGAGGTCTTGGGCGGCTTGACGCTCATGTCCTTGGCCATGTGGCCCAGCATCGTGTCGTTGCCGGTGGCGTACACCACGCCGACGCCGGATCCGGACACCACCGTGGAGCCCATGTGCGCGAGCGAGCGGTCGGCCGCGCGCTTCTCGACGGGCTCGGACTCGCCGGTGAGCGAGGCCTCGTTGACGAAGAGGTCCTTGGACTCGATGACGCGCAGGTCGGCGGGGACCATGTCGCCGGCGGCGAGGCGCACGAGGTCGCCGGCCACGACGTCGGCGAAGTCCACCTCGCGCTCGCCGTCGGAGCGGACGACGTCGCAGGTGCTGCGGACCATGGCGAGAAGCTCGGCCGCGGCGTTGGCGGACTTGGCCTCCTGCACGAAGCGCATGACGACGCTCCACGCGATCATGACCGAGAGCACGACGACCTTGGACCAGTCGGCCTGGCCGGGCGCGGCGAGGCTCACGTCCGTGACCCAGCTGACCATGGCGAGAAGCGCGAGGATGAGGATGAACGGGTTGAGGACGGCCTTCTTGGCACGGTGCCACACCGTGTTGGCGTCCTTGTGCGAGACGACGTTGGCGCCGTACGTCTCGCGGGAGTCGGCGACTTGCTCCGGCGAGAGGCCGTCCGTCCCGGTGCCGAAGAACTCGAGCACGGCGGCCGAGTCCTGGGTGGACGCGAGCTCCAGCAGGGAGTCGCGCAGGGTCTGGTCGGACCTGAGGTCCCTGTTCCTGACGAGGGTCATGGTAATCACCCCTTCGAGCTGTGTGCGGGCAGGGCCCGCAAGCCGGCCGCGAAGTCGGTCGGCATGACGGATGGGCCCGGGCCGTGGCCCGGGGTCGTCGCTCGGCGGCGTGCTCCGGGCACGTCACCGGCCAGCTGTCTGTTCGATTCGGGTGAGGGTCCGCGCGGCCGTTGCTACGCGGCGGCGAGAGGGGCCCCGCCTAATCGAACGCCGGTACTGCGACTGTGGTCGTTCACGGGACACCTCCTTGTGGCTCCCCTGCTCACAGGGGTCGTCGGCCGATCTGCAGGCGTTCGGGCGCCATGCGCGGGCCCCGTGGCCCGCTGCCGACGCTACGAATCTAGGGACCGGGGGTGGCGCGTGTCAACAGGCTGCACGCGATTCGTATGTAAGGGTGCGGTAAGCTCGCCGCGCGTCCGGA
>CALCDK010000042.1 GCA_937900605.1 uncultured Olsenella sp. | reverse complement strand
CTGCGCCAGGCCGTTCTGGCCGGTGGTGGCGTCGATGACGAGGACCACCGAGACGGGCATGGAGCTGCGCTTGCGGGTGACGCCGACGACCTTGGCGAGCTCGCGCATGAGGTCGGCCGAGGTGTGCAGGCGGCCGGCGGTGTCGATGAGCAGCAGGTCGGTCCCTCGCCTCTCGGCCTCCTCGACGACGTCGTAGCAGACGCTGGCCGGGTCGGCGCCGCGCTCGCGGGTGACCACGTCGACGTCGGCCCTGCGGCCCCAGACCTCGAGCTGCTCGATGGCGGCGGCGCGGAAGGTGTCGGCGCCGCCGATGAGGCAGGAGCGCCCGGCGTCGTGCGCGCGGCCGGCGAGCTTGCCCACCGTGGTAGTCTTGCCCGCGCCGTTGATGCCGACGAACAGCACGCAGCTGGGGACGTCGTCGAAGGGGTCGCGCTCGGCGCGCGGGAACTCGCTCGCGAGGCGCTCGGCCAGCGCGTCGGTCAGCTGGCTCGCGTGCGTGAGGTTCTCGCGCGCGGCGAGCTCACGCAGGTCGTCGGTGACGCGCATGGCCACCTCGGCGCCCATGTCGCCCATGACGAGGGTGTCCTCGAGGTCCTCCCAGAAGTCCTCGTCCACCTCGCCGCCCATGTAGAAGATCTCGTTGAGGGCCTCGCGGGAGCGCCTGAGGCCCTGCTTGAGGCTGTCGAAGAAGCCCATTTAGGCATCGACCACCTTTCCTGTAGCTCGATCGAGTCGCTGCGAGACCACGTGGCTCACGCCGTCGGCCTGCATCGACACGCCATAGAGGACGTCGGCCTGCTCCATCGTCCTGCGCTGGTGCGAGATGACGATGAGCTGGGTCGTCTCCTTGAGCCGCTCGATCGCGTCGAGCAGCTTGGAGAGGTTCGAGTCGTCGAGCGCGGCCTCGACCTCGTCGAACACGTAGAACGGGACCGTGCGCACGCGGTAGACCGCGAAGAGCAGCGCGAGCGCGGTGAGCGACTTCTCGCCGCCGGACATGAGCATCATCTTGGTGATGCGCTTGCCGCGCGGCTGGGCCACGATCTCGATGCCGGTCTCCGAGAGGTTGTCGGGGTCCGTGAGCTCGATGTGGGCCGTGCCGCCCGGGAACAGCAGCGAGAAGATCTCCGAGAAGTTCTCGTTGACCTTGTCGAAGACCACGAGGAAGCGGTTGCGCATCTTGCGGTCGATGGCAGCGGTGATCTTGCGCAGCGCGCCGCGGGCGCTCTCGAGGTCGGCGACCTGCTCGCCGATGTAGTCGGCGCGCTCCTTGAGCCTGAGGTACTCGTCCATGGCCACCTCGTTGACGGGGCCGATGGACTCGAGCTGGGAGCGCAGGGCCGAGACGCGGCGCTCGTCGGCGTCGCGGTCCTCGGGGGCGGGAAGCGCCAGGGCCTCCTCCATGACGACGCCGGTCGAGGCGATGTCCTGCAGGACCGTCTGGACCTGGACCTCGAGCTTCCCGAGGTCGACCTTGACCGAGGACGAGGCGCTGCGGGCGCGCTCGAGCTCCTTGGCGGCCTCGGCAACGCCGGCCTTGGCGTCTCCGATGGTGCGCTTGAGCGAGTCGGAGTCCGCCTCGGCGAGCGAGGCGCGGTCCTTGAGGCGCGCGGCCCACTCGACGGCGCGCTCGTGGATGGCCTCGTAGCGCTCGTGGAGGGGCTCGACGCGCAGGCGCACCACATCGAGGGAGCGCGAGGAGTCCTGCGTCGCGGCGATGCGCGCGTCGAGGTCGGCCACCTGGCGAACGAGGTCGGTCACCTGGCGGTCCATGTTGTTGAGGCGCTCCTTGGCCATGGCCTGCTCGAGGCGCGCGTCGGACAGGGCACGGGAGGTCCTGCCCTGCTCGCGGATGGCGTCCTGGTGCTCCTCGGAGCGCTCGGCGAGCTGCGCGGCGAGCCCGTCGGCGCGCTCGCGTGCCCGCTGGGCGGCGGCACGGTGGCCGGCGACCTGCTCGCGGGCGGCGGCGACGCGCTCGCGGGCGGCGGCGCGGCGCCTGAGCACCTGCGCCTGCTCGGACTCGCAGGAGTCGAGCTGGGCCTTGAGGCGGCCGCACTCGGACGTGGCCTCCGCGCGCAGGCGGGCGACCTCCCCCTTGGCCGTGGCGGCCTGGTCGCGGGCCTCGCCGAGCTCCTCCTCGCGGGCCCCCACGAGCTCGAGGGCCTCCTCGTGGGCGCGCTCGAGCTCGCCCATGCCGTCGGAGAGCGAACGGATGCGGCGCTTGCGCTCCAGGGCCCCGGCCTCGCCCGAGGGGGCGGTGCCCACGTGGACGCGCCCGTCGGGCAGGACGACGACGCAGTCGGGCGTGACGAAGGTGAGGCCCGGCGCCTTGGCGTGCGCCGCGAGCGCCGCGGGGGCGTCGTCGACGAGCCTGACGTCGCCGAGAAGCCCCTCGAGCAGCGCGCGGGCGTCGTCGGCCACGCGCAGGCGCTCGACGAGCGGCGTGCCCGGGGCGTCGGGGGCGGCGTCGCGCAGGGCCGCGGCGCGCGCGAGGATGGTGGCACGGCCGTCGCAGCTGCCCAGCGAGAGGGCCTCGGAGACGAGGTCGGCGGCGCAGGCGGCGTCGCGGACGACGAGCGCGGCGAGGTCGTCGCCGAGCAGG
>CALCDK010000041.1 GCA_937900605.1 uncultured Olsenella sp. | reverse complement strand
AGGCCGGCACCAACGGCGGCGGCTTCTTCGGCTGCAACTCGGCGCACCCGTTCGAGAACCCGAGCGCCTGGACCAACCTGGTCGAGTCCACGCTCATCCTGCTCATCCCCGCGGCGCTGTGCTTCACCTTCGGCATCGCCGTCGGCCACCGTCGCCAGGGCGTCGCCCTGTTCGCGGCCATGGCCGTGCTCCTCGCCGTGTCGCTGACCGCGGTCGGCGTCTCCGAGCAGTCCGCCACCCCGCAGCTGGCCGACGAGGGCCAGGTGGCCATCGAGGCCACGGCCGACCAGGCCGGCGGCAACATGGAGGGCAAGGAGGCCCGCTTCGGCGTCGACGACACCTCCGTCTGGACCGCCTACACCACCGCCGCGTCCTCCGGCTCCGTCAACTCCATGCTCGACTCCGCCACCCCGCTGGGCGGCATGGTCGCCATGCTCCAGATGCAGCTGGGCGAGGTCATCTTCGGCGGTGTGGGCTCCGGCCTCTACGGCATGCTGGGCTTCGCCATCCTGACGGTGTTCATCGCCGGCCTCATGGTGGGCCGCACGCCCGAGTTCCTGGGCAAGAAGATCGAGCCGTTCGAGATGCGCATGTCCGTCATCGTCTGCCTTGCCACCCCGCTCACCATCCTCGTGGGCTGCGGCATCGTCTCGATGGTCCCCGGCGTGAGCGAGCTGCTCAACAACGGCGGCGCGCACGGCTTCTCCGAGCTCCTCTACGCCTTCAGCTCTGCCGGCGCCAACAACGGCTCCGCCTTCGCGGGCCTCGCCGTGGACAACCCGCTCATCAACATCTCCCTGGGCCTCGTCATGCTCGCTGCGCGCTTCCTGCCGATCGTGGCCGTCCTGGCCATCGCCGGCTCCCTGTCGCGCAAGCGCATGGTCGCCCAGACCGCGGGCACCCTTGCCACCGACAACGCCCTGTTCGTGTTCCTTCTCATCCTCATCGTCCTGCTCATCGGCGCCCTGAGCTTCTTCCCGGCGCTGGCTCTCGGCCCGATTGCCGAGTTCTTCCAGATGGCAGTCTAGGGAGGTACGTCTAGATGTCTCACTCCAACAGCATGGATGCCTCCGAGAAGAGCCGCATGTTCAAGCGCGCCCTCAAGGACTCCTTCCTGAAGCTCGACCCGCGCGAGCAGGTCAAGAACCCGGTCATGTTCCTCGTGTGGCTGAGCGCCGCCGTCACCACGGTCCTGGGCGTCGCCGTCCTGTGCGGCTACCACGACTCCGCCGTGACCGCCCCGTATGTCATCGCGATCGCCGTGATCCTGTGGCTCACCGTGCTCTTCGCCAACTTCGCCGAGGCCATCGCCGAGGGCCGCGGCAAGGCCCAGGCCGACTCCCTGCGCGCCGCCAAGAAGGACGTCGAGGCCCACAAGCTCGTCTCGCCCGACGACCGCACCAACTTCGTCGCCGTGTCCTCCGCCACGCTCGGCAAGGGCGACTGCGTCGTCGTCAACGCCGGCGAGCAGATCCCCGGCGACGGCGAGGTCATCGAGGGCGCCGCGTCCGTGGACGAGTCCGCCATCACCGGCGAGTCCGCCCCCGTCATCCGCGAGGCCGGCGGCGACCGCTCCGCCGTCACCGGCGGCACCACGGTCCTGTCCGACTGGATCGTCGTGCGCATCACCAGCGAGTCCGGCCAGAGCTTCCTCGACAAGATGATCGCCATGGTCGAGGGCGCCGCCCGCAAGAAGACCCCCAACGAGATCGCCCTCGAGGTCTTCCTCATCGCGCTCTCCATCGTCTTCATCCTGGTCACCATCACGCTCTACACGTTCTCGTCCTTCTCGGCCGGCCTCAACGGCGAGCCCAACCCGACCAGCGTGACCACCCTGGTGGCCCTGCTCGTCTGCTTGGCGCCCACCACCATCGGCGCCCTGCTCTCCGCCATCGGCATCGCCGGTATGAGCCGCCTGAACCAGGCCAACGTCCTGGCCATGTCCGGCCGCGCCATCGAGGCCGCCGGCGACGTCGACATCCTCATG
>CALCDK010000040.1 GCA_937900605.1 uncultured Olsenella sp. | reverse complement strand
ACGTCTCCGGCGGCCAGAAGCAGCGCCTGTGCATCGCGCGCGCCCTGCTGCGCCACCCCAAGGTGCTGATCCTGGACGACTCCACGAGCGCCGTCGACACCAAGACAGACCGCATGATCCGCGAGGGCCTCAGGAGCTACCTGCCCGAGACCACCAAGCTCATCATCGCCCAGCGCACGAGCTCGGTGGAGGACGCCGACCGCATCGTCGTCATGGACGACGGGCACGTCGACGCCGTGGGCACCCACGAGGAGCTGCTGCGCACCAACGCCATCTACCGCGAGGTGTACCTCTCGCAGAACAAGAAGAGCCACGACGAGAAGAACCTCGACGAGATGGGGGGCAACGCCGATGAGCGCTAGCGACACCACCAACACCGCGCGGCCCCAGAACGTCGCCGGCACCCCGACCAGGCCCGCGCGCGGCGGCTCACACATGGTCGCCACCATCTGGCGCGTCGTGCGCATGCTGCGGGAGTTCTTCCCCGTGCTGCTGCCGGTGGCCCTGGTCTGCGTCGTCGTCCAGGCCGTCATGCAGGCCATGCCCAACATCTTCATGGAGCGCGCGCTGGCCGTCGTCGAGACGAGCTGGCAGTCCGGCGACTGGGCCGGCGCCGCGCCCCAGATCGCGGCCAACGTCTTGACCCTGGCGGGCCTCTACGTGGTCGCCCTGGCGTGCAACACCTTCTCGCAGCAGGCCATGGCCATCATCTCGCAGGGCTCGCTCAAGAAGTTCCGCTGCAGGATGTTCGACCACATGCAGGACCTGCCGATCCGCTACTTCGACACGCACCAGCACGGCGACGTCATGAGCTACTACACCAACGACATCGACGCCATGCGCCAGATGATCGGCCAGAGCCTGCCGCAGCTGCTCTTCACCACGCTCATGCTGGTCACCGTCGTGTGCATCATGTTCTACTACAGCGTCCCCATGGCCATCGTCGTGCTCGTCGGCGCCATCTGCATGGCGCTCACGACCAAGGCGCTCGGCACCCGCTCGGCCCGCAACTTCATGCGCACCCAGCGCGCCGTGGCCACCGTCGAGGGCCACGTCGAGGAGATCATGGCCGGCCAGAAGGTCGTCAAGGTCTTCTCGCACGAGCGCGCCTGCGAGAAGGCCTTCGACGCCCTCAACGACGAGCTCGAGGACGCCGCCCGCTCCGCCAACTCCTACGCCAACTCGCTCATGCCCATCCTCATGAACATGGGCAACCTGCTCTACGTGGTCGTGGCCGTGGCCGCCGGCGCCTTCATCGCCATGGGCATGCCCAACCCCAGCCTTTCGGGCCTGCCGCTCAGCATCGCCGTCGCGGTACCGTTCCTCAACATGACCAAGCAGTTCGCCGCCCAGATCGGCCAGATCTCCAACCAGATCAACGCCGTGGTCATGGGCGCGGCCGGCGCCAGGCGCATCTTCGAGCTGCTCGACGAGGAGCCCGAGCACGACGGCGGCTACGTCGAACTGGTCAACTGCCACGTCGACCGCGAGGGCAACGCCACCGAGTGCGCCGAGGCCAGCGGCCGCTGGGCCTGGAAGCACCCCCACTCCGACGGCACCGTCACGCTCACCCCGCTGGCCGGCGACGTCGTGCTCGAGCACGTCGACTTCGCCTACGAGCCCGGCCACACCGTGCTGCACGACATCTCGCTGCACGCCAGGCCCGGCCAGAAGGTCGCCTTCGTCGGCGCCACCGGCGCCGGCAAGACGACGATCACCAACCTGATCAACCGCTTCTACGACATCTCCTCGGGCAAGATCCGCTACGACGGCGTCAACATCGAGAAGATCCGCAAGCCGGCCCTGAGGCGCTCGCTCGGCATGGTCCTGCAGGACACCAACCTGTTCACCGGCACGATCATGGACAACATCCGCTACGGCAAGCTCGACGCCTCCGACGGCGAGTGCATGGCCGCCGCGCGCCTCGCCGGCGCAGACGCGTTCATCCGCCACCTGCCCGACGGCTACGAGACGATGCTCACCGACAACGGCGCGGCCCTCTCCCAGGGCCAGAGGCAGCTCATCTCCATCGCCCGTGCCGCCGTCGCCGACCCGCCCGTCATGATCCTGGACGAGGCCACCTCGAGCATCGACACGCGCACCGAGGCCATCGTCCAGCGCGGCATGGACGCCCTCATGGTGGACCGCACCACGTTCGTCATCGCCCACCGCCTGTCGACCGTGCGCAACTCCGACCTCATCGTCGTCCTCGACCACGGCCGCATCATCGAGCGCGGCACGCACGAGGAGCTCATCGCCCGGCAGGGCACGTACTACCAGCTCTACACCGGCACCTTCGAGCTCGAGTAGCCACGGCGCCACGCGCACGGCAAGCAGGGGCGGCCGCATCCTCCGGGGTGCGGCCGCCCCCTTGTCGAGAGGTCGTGGTTCCGGGGCCGCCCCAGCCACCGGCCGCGTGCCGCGGCGGCGCGCATCTGGTATGTATGTGGGGAGACCGGCCGCCAGGCGCCATCCCCGGAGCAGTCAACGGAGAAGACATGATCGTTCAGGCACTCGTCGTCATCGTGGGGTTCGCCCTGCTCGTCGTGGGCGCCGATGCCCTCGTGGAGGGGGCCAGCCGCATCGCCGCGCGCGTCGGGCTCTCAGAGCGCGTCATCGGCCTCACCGTGGTGGCCATCGGCACCTGCATGCCCGAGATCGTGGTGAGCGTCACGAGCGCCGCCCAGGGCCACGCCGACATGGCCTTCGGCAACGTCGCCGGCAGCTGCATGGCCAACCTGCTGCTCATCCTGGGCCTGTCGGCCGTGGTGAGCCCCCTGCCCCTCTCGCGGCGCACCACCCGCTTCGAAATCCCCGCGAGCGTCGCCGCCGTCGCGGCCCTGCTCGTCGCCTCCAACATGGGCGGACGCCTGGACCGCACGGGCGGCATGGCGCTCCTCGCCCTGTTCGTGGCCTTCGTCGCCTGGACCGTGGCGTGCGGCATGCGCTCCGACGCCCAGGGCGAGCCCGTGGCCGACGAGCTGCCGGGCGACCCGGACGACGGGCGCGACGGCCACGACGGCCGCGTCATGGGCCTGCGCGTGTCGGACTCCCCCGTCGCCACCGCGCTGCTCGTGGCGGGTGGCATCGCCCTGCTCAAGCTGGGCGCCGACCAGGTCGTCGGCGGGGCCACCTCCATCGCCGGGGCGCTCGGCGTCTCGGAGCGCGTCATCGGCATCACGGTCGTGGCGCTCGGCACCTGCCTGCCCGAGCTCGTCACCTCGGTCGTCGCCGCGGCGCGCGGCAACGCCGACCTCGCAATCGGCAACGTGCTCGGCTCCAACGTGGCCAACGTCCTGCTCGTCATGGGCGTGCCCGCGCTCTTCTCGCCCATCGCGTTCGACCCCGTCTACAACCTGCACTTCGCAGCCGTCATGCTCGGCTCGCTCATGCTGGCGGGCTTCGCCTTCGTGGACCGCCGCCACACGATGACGAGGCGCGACGGCGTCGTGTTCGTGGTGCTCTACGCGCTCTACGTGGCCGTCGGCGCGCTGTCCTAGCCGCGCCCGACGAGAGGGGCGCGCGACGCGGACGCGGCCCATCGCGCGGGCCCGGGCCGGCGGCTGAGGCTTCGTGCCCATACCGGTGACGCAGGAGGCGCCTCCCCTACCGGCGACGGCGCCTGCGGTCGTCGCGGATGATGTCGACCGCGACCCACGTCCCCAGGGCGAACGCCACGATGTAGCCCAGGAAGCCGATGACCGGTATCCCGAAGATGACCGGCTGGATGCGCGCGTAGTACACCACCGACGAGCCGATGAACAGGCCCGCGACGATGACGCTCATCGTGAGGCGGTTGGCGATGTGCGACACGTCGTCGAGGGGGTCGGCGGTGCCGGCCACGTCCAGGTTCACGCGCAGCTGCCCGCGGGTGAGCATGCGCATGGCCAGGCCCGCCTCGCCGGCCGCGTCGAGCAGCCCGTGCGTGGCCGCGCCGGACTGGCGCGCCAGGCGCGAGGCCTCGCCCCTCAGCACGTCCTCGACGCTCGCGTGCGCCTCGAGGTGGCGCCGGACGATGTCGACCATCGAGTCGTCCGGCAGCATGGCGTCGACGACCCCCTCGAGCGTAACGAGCGAGCGGGCGAGCATGGTGACGCTGCCCGGCAGCTCGATGCCGCAGCGCCGCGCCATGGAGACGAGCGAGTTGAGGAACGCGCCCAGGTCCAGCTCGGACAGGTCGGCGCTCCCGAAGTCCGCGAGGATGGCGTCGAGGTCGCTCAGCAGGTGCGCGAGGTCGGCCCCCTGCGTCCCGGACGCCGAGAAGCGCAGCAGCCCGTCGGCCAGTCCGGCGGCGTCGCGGCGGCCCACGGCGGCGACCATGTCGCGCAGGGCGCGGCGGTCGTGCGACGAGAGCCGCCCCATGATGCCCAGGTCGAGGTAGACGATCCTCCCGTCGCGCACGACGAGGTTGCCGGGGTGCGGGTCGGCGTGGAAGAAGCCGTCGTCGAGCATCTGCCCGGCGTAGTTGTCCACGAGCTTGACGCCGATCTCGCGCAGGTCGTAGCTCTCCTCGCGCAGGCGGGCGAAGTCGTCGATGGGGATGCCCTCGACGTAGTCCATGACCACGACGTGGCGCGTGCACAGCTCCATGTGCGGCCGCGGGCAGTCCACGAACGCGCAGTCGGCGTTGTCGTGGCGGAACTCCTCGAGGCTGCGGGCCTCCACGAGGAAGTCCGTCTCCTCGCGGAACGACTGCCAGAGCTCGTCGACGACGCTCTGCACGTCGACGAACTGCTCGTCTCCCATGAGCCTGCCCATGTGCCGGGCCAGCGAGCGCATGATCGAGATGTCCTGCGCCATGGTCTCCTGGACGTGGGGGCGCTGGATCTTCACCGCGACGAGCTCGCCGGTGACCAGGCGCGCCTTGTGCACCTGCGCCACCGAGGCCGAGCCGAGCGGGCGGTCGTCGATGGCGTCGAAGACCTCCTCGATGGGCCGGTCGTACTCGCCCCGGAGCGCCTCGAGGACCGTCTCGCGGTCCATGGGCGCCACGTCGGAGCGCAGCCGCGACAGCTCGCGCGTGAAGCTCTCGGGCAAGATCTCGGAGCGCATGGACAGGATCTGGCCGGCCTTGACGAAGGTGGGCCCGAGCTCCTCGAGCATGCGGCACAGGCTGCGCGGCGTGAGGCCGTGGAGGATGTCGTAGCGCCGCACGATCGAGACGATCTGGGCGATGCGCGCCATGCGGGCCGCGCGCGCCCGTCCCGACCCCGCGCCCTGGGGCCCCCGGCCGCCGAGAAGCCCGATGGTGGGCCCCTCGTCGGCCGCGTCGGCCCCCGCGGGCGAGGCCTGCCCGGCGGCCCAGTCGTCGAGGGCCGCGTCGAGGTCGGCGTCGCGCCGGGGCCTGTCGTCGCGCGCGGGGCTCATCGGCGCGCGCCCTCCCCTGAGCCGCCCTCGACGTCCACGTGGACCGTGGCGGCGTCGAGGTCGGCGCTCAGGCGCTCGACGAGGCGCACGTAGTCGTGGCGCTCGTCGGCCGTCATCGCGGCCAGGCGCGAGCGCAGCGCGGCCTCGCCGGCGTCGTCGGCGGCCTGGCGGGCCCGGTGGGTCAGCTCCTGGTTGAGCGCCTTGCCCTGGTCCACGGCGCGCTCGCCGCGTCTCACGAGCTCGTCGACGGCCTCCTCGCCCCTCTCGGCGCCCATCGCGACCGCCCCGACCCCGGCCAGCGCGATCCTCCTGAGGCCCTCCGTGACGTCCAGACCCTCCATGGTGGCTCCCTTCGACGCGAGACGCCCCGTCGGCGTCCCCTGGCCTGCTTCTACCCGAACGCGCGGCCGGCTCAGACCCGCGCGTCCGCGGACGGTCCCGCCCCGCCGGCGGGCGCGTCGCCGAGAAGGGCGCGGCGCAGCTCGCCGACGGTGTGCGTCACCGCGCAGGCGCCGGCCGAGACGAGCTCGGACTCCGGGCAGGTGCGGCCGTGCAGCACGCCGACGCACGCGACGCCGTTGGCCGCCGCGGCCTCCACGTCGCTGCCGCGGTCTCCCACCATGACGGCGTCGGATGCGTCGAAGCCGAGCTCGCCGAGGACGCGCGCGATGGTGCCGGCCTTGTCGGCCTCGTGGTCGCCGAGCTTGCCCTCCACGGCCGAGAGCAGCCCGTCGAGCCCCACGTCGGCGACGGCCGAGCGCAGGAAGCGCGTCTGCTTGGACGACGCCACCGCGCAGGTGCGGCCGGACGCGACGAGGTCGGCAACCAGCTCCCCGACCCCGTCGTAGAGGGGCCACAGGCGCGGCCCGCCCGCGAGGTAGCGGGCGCGGAACTCGGCGGTGACCTCGGCGGCCTCGTCGGCGCCCATGCCGTAGACGTCCGAGAAGGCCTGCGGGAAGGGCGGCCCCACGAGCCTCGTGAGGTCGCCGAGCTCGTCGGCGGCGAGGCCGTGGTCCAGCAGGACCGCGCCGGCCGTCTCGCAGATGCCCCCGACCGTGTCAGCGAGGGTCCCGTCGAAGTCGAACATGACCAGGCCGGCCCGTGCCGGCAGCGTGCGCGTGCGTGACATGCGTCCCCCTATCGTGCGCGTCGTCCCCCAAGCGTAGCACCGGCGGCGCGCCCCCGGCACGCGGTAGAATGGTCACCCGGAACCACGAAGACGAGGAGAGCCACATGCACGCACTTCCGTTCGCCTGCCACAGGGCCGTCCCCGAGGCCGCCCGCGACCTCGCGCTGGGCCCCGACGGCCTCGCCGCCCAGCTCGCCGGGCTCGGCCGCGCCGGGGACTGCGCCCCCGGCTGCGCCCACGCCGCCGTCGCCTCGCGCGTCGAGGGGGGCGCCATGGTGCGCGACGGCTCGCCGTGCTACTACGTCTGGCGCCGCGCGGACGCGTCGGGCGCGCAGGTCGCGGTCGTCGCCGCACTGCCCCTCGACGAGCTGCCCGGCGACGCGTCGGCCGACGACGACGGCCCCGCATGGCGCGAGCTTCTCGCCACCGGCTGCCAGGCGCGCGTGCCGGTCGCAACGTACCAGGCGAGCCCCGTCATGGACTTCCTCGTGTCCGCCGCCTGCGAGGCCGAGCCCCTCTACGACGTGACCGACGCCGCCGGGGCACGCCACCTCGTCTGGCGCGTGGGCCGCACGGCCGCCGTGGAGTCGCTCCAGGCCATGTTCGAGCGCCTCGGCGAGGCCGTGCCCGTCTCCGGCGCCGACGCCCTCGCGGCCGCACGCAGGATGGCCGACGGCATGCCGCGCGACTGCGCCGCCGCCTACGCCACCGTCGCGCTCGTCGGGGCCGCGGGCGACGCCGACGCGGCCCGCGCCGCGCTCATGGCGCTGCCGCAGGGGCTTCTCGTCCGCCGCGTCGACGACCCGGCGCTGGGCCTCGACGGCCGCCGCGCGGCCCGCTAGCGAAGGGGGCACGGGCATGGCAGACGACGTCGCCACACACGGCGCGACGGGCCCGGGCGGCTTTGCGTCCGCGCTCGTAGACCGGCTCTCGCGCTGCGACGACGCGCGCGCCGAGCTCGCCCGCGCGTGCGCAGAGGCATCGCGGCGCGAGGCGCTCGGCGGGGAGCGGCCCGGCGGCGTCGAGCTGCTCATGCGCGACCGGCTCCTGGAGGCCGGCGTGGGCGAGGAGGACGGCCCGCTGCCGCCCTTCTCGGTGCTGCGCCCCCCGTCCACGTCGCTCGCCTACCTGAGGTGCGACCCCGCCCAGACGCTGCCGTGGGAGTCCACGCTGGCCGTGCTGCGCGTCGAGCACGCCCTCAACGTGGCGCTGCTGTCGTGCGAGGCACTCGAGGACCCCGACGCGGCGACCCTGGGCCAGGCCATGCGCCTCGAGGCGCGCCTCCACCGCCAGGCGGCCTCGCTCGCCACCGAGTGGCTCGGCTGCGGGGAGGGCCAGGGAGCCGCCGAGGGCGACTGGGAGGCGCGCGTGGCGATCGCCTCGGGCATCGAGGGGCTGCGCGTCCCCTGGCGCCTCACCGCGCGCTTCCGCTGCAACGCCGCGGCCGGCCTGGCCGCCATCGAGTGCGACCTCGTGCCGCCCGAGGCCTGGCCGACGACCGCATGGGCCAACGGCCTGGGCGCCGTGCGCGCCACCGACGCCATGCGCCGGCGCGCCGCCGCCGACTACGACCTGCGGCTCGTCGTGCTCATGGCGCGCTTCGCACTTCTCGCCTGCCCCGAGCTCGACGAGGTCTGGGTGGCCGGCGTCGTCGACGACGGGCGCTCCCACGCCTGCTACGCGAGCGTGCGCGTGGAGCGCTCCCTGGTCGAGGGCACCGAGCTCGACGGGGCCTTCGACCCCGTGGCCCTGCTGCGCTCCTGCGAGGGCACCCTCGACGTCGAGGACGGCGAGCTGCAGCCCGTGCGCCAAACCTTCTCGCTGGAGGACGAGCGGCTCTGCCCGCCGTCGCGCTATCGCCAGCCGGAGCTGTGCCATGACCCGCTCGACGCCGCGCAGGCGCGGGCGCTGGGCTGCCCGGACGTGTCGGGCCTCTCGGCGGACGAGGGGGCCCGGCGCAGGGCGGCGGCCGAGGCGCTCGTGAGGCGCCTGGGCAGCTCCACCGAGCAGAACGTGCGCGAGCTGCTCGCCTGCGCCGAGGGGGCCGACGACGACGTGGCCCGCCGCGCCCGCTCCTGCGTTGAGCGCCTCGTCGTCGGGGAGCTCCCCGACGACCCCGTGGCCATCGCCGCGGCGCTCGTCGGCGACGGGCGGCTCGAGTCGCTGTCCCAGGCGGCGCACGACGCGCTGCTGTCGGGGCGTGCCGCGCGCGCCGCCGAGCTCGCGTCCCAGGCGCTCGCGTGCGTGCCGGAGGGGACCTTCGACGACACCGACGACGTGGCGTGGCGCTGCTTCGGCCGCTACTGCCAGCGCGTGGCCTACAACGTCATGGTGGCCCCCGACGACGGGCGCGAGGTGCGCCTCGTGCCGGGCGCCTACGTCACCGCGCTGCTCATGCGCGCGATCGGCTGCGCGCTGTCCGGAAGGGCCGACGAGGGCGTGGCGTGCGCACGGGAGGCCCTGAGGCTCGCCCCCACCACGGCCCAGGCCCAGCTGGCCCTCGCGCAGTGCCTCGACCTGGCCGGCAGGCACGAGGAGGCGGCCCAGGAGCTGTGCCGCGGGCTGGGGCTGGCCCTGGAGCCGGAGTCGCTGCTCGCGCTGTACCTGCGGCTCGCCCAGGTC
>CALCDK010000039.1 GCA_937900605.1 uncultured Olsenella sp. | reverse complement strand
GGCGCACGCCTCGGCGAGAAGGACCTCCTGAGAGTTTACAGGACGCGCGCCCTCGGCGGCGGGCACGGGCCCCCAGGTGCCGTCGGAGGTGAGCTGACGTGCCTTGACGTTGTCGGCGAGCTGCAGGTCCATGAAGTGACGCACGATCTTGCGGCACTCGTCGTCGCGGATCGGGAAGGCGATCTCCACGCGGCGCTCGGTGTTTCGCGTCATCATGTCGGCCGAGGAGAGGTAGATCATGTCCGCGTCGGCCCCGAAGGCGTAGATGCGGGCGTGCTCGAGGAAGCGCCCGACGATCTGGCGCACGACGAGGCCGTCGGTCTTGCCGGGGACGCCCGCGCGGATGCAGCAGATGCCGCGGATGACGAGGATGACGCTCACGCCGGCCTCGCACGCCTCGGAGATCTTGTCGATGACGTCGCGGTCGGTGAGCGAGTTCATCTTGAGGAAGACGCGGGCGGGCTCTCCGTCGCGCGCGCGGTCGATCTCGCGGTCCAGGCCGCGCATCACGAGGGGCTTGAGGCCCACGGGGGCCACGCCGAGCTGCTTGTAGGTGCCGCGCAGGTTGCCCAGCGAGAGGTTGCGGAAGAACGTGTTGCCGTCCGCGCCGATGCCCTCGTCGGCCGTGAGCAGCATGAAGTCGGAGTAGAGGCGGGCGGTCTTCTCGTTGAAGTTGCCCGTTCCCAGGCAGGTGATGCGGCTGATGCTGCCGTGGTCGTGGTAGGTGATCTGGCAGATCTTGGAGTGGCACTTGAAGCCCTCGGAGCCGTAGATCACGGTGCAGCCGGCGTCGTCGAGGCGCTCGGCCCAGGCGATGTTGTTGGCCTCGTCGAAGCGGGCGCGCAGCTCCATGAGGACGGTGACGTCCTTGCCGGCCTCGGCGGCGCTGATGAGGCTCTCGCACAGGTGGCTGGACTTGGCGACGCGGTACAGGGTGATCCTGATCGAGATGCACGCGTCGTCGGAGGCCGCCTCGCGCACGAGGCGCAGCAGCGGCCCCATGGACTCGTACGGGTAGGTGAGCAGGACGTCGTGGTCCTCGACCTGCTCGCGCATGGGGCGGGCGGGGTCGACCATCGGCGAGGGCTGGGGCTCGAGGGGCTCGAAGACGCAGGCGGCGTGCTCCGGTCCCGGGATGTGCGACTCGAGGCCGTAGACGTAGCCCAGACCGATGGGGCGGCTCACGCGGAAGATCCTGCGCGGCTCGAGCTCGAGCTCGTCGGCGACGAGCTCCTCGAGGGCGCGGCCCAGCTTGCCCTGGATCTCGAGGCGCACGGGCTGGAGGCGCTGGCGCAGCTTGAGGACCTTCTTCATGTGGAGGCGGTAGTCCTCCTCCTCCTGCACGCCCTCGCCGTCCGGGTCGATGTCGGCGTTGCGGGTGACGCGGATGACGGCGGAGCGGGTGGGCACGTAGTCGCCGAAGCACGAGGACAGGCACGAGCGCAGGACGTCCTCGACGAGGGTGTAGCGCCAGGCGCGCCCGTCGGGCGAGGGGAGCGGCACGACGCGCGCCTCGGTGGCCGGGATCTCGATGAGGCCCAGCACGCCGTGCTCGTCGGCGCCATCGAGCGAGCAGGCCACGAAGAGGCGGCCGTTGCGCAGGTTGGGGAAGGGGTGGCGCGGGTCGACGACGAGCGGCGAGACAATCGGCGCGAGGCGTCGGTTGAAGTGGCGCGCGACGGCGGCGCGGTCGGCGTCGGTGTAGTCGGCCGGCGAGACGCGCACGAGGCCCTTCTCGGCGAGGGCCGCCTCGACGCGGGCCAGGGCGCGCTCGTGGCGCCCCACGAGCGGCGGCAGCGCCTCGAAGATGGCGTCGAGCTGCTCGGCGGGGGTCTCGTCGGACTTGTTGTCCTTGGGCTGGTTCTTGAGCGAGGCGAGGTCGGTGAGGCCGCCGACGCGGATCATGAACCACTCGTTGAGGTTGGACTCGAAGATCTCGCAGAACTTGAGGCGCTCGAACAGCGGCACGTCGGGGTCGAAGGCCTCGTCGAGGACGCGGTCGTCGAAGCGCAGCCAGCTGAGCTCGCGGTTCTGCGTGTAGGTGTAGTCGCGCCTGTGGCCGCCGGAGTCCCTCTTGCGCCCCTCGTCGGTCCTGGCGTCTTCGTCCTTTGCCATGTTCGCCCCTCTCCCGGCCCGCATGTGACGGGCCACACATAGTCGTCTCAACTCTAGCAGTGTGCCGGGGTGCCGCCACGTTAGGGTTCTGCAAAGTCTCGCGGCACGGGAAGGGGGCGGCGCCCAGACGGACGCCGCCCCCGCATGCGAGCCCCCAGGGGGATGTGGTGCCTCCCGCTACGCCGCGCGCCTCTTGGTGTCGCGGACGAAGACGAGGCAGATGACCAGGCCGATGACGGCGACGATGGCGCAGGCGAAGTACGCGCTGGCAACGCCGGCGGCGCAGGCCTCGACGGCGGTGGCGCCGGCGGCCATGCTGGAGGCCTGGGTGGAGGACATCACCGTGACGGTGAGCGCGGTGGCCACGGCGCCGAAGACCTGGCGCCCGGTGTTGGCCACGGCGTTGCCGTGCGAGATCAGGTCGTCGGACAGGCCGTTGACGCCCCAGGTGTTGACGGGCATGTTGGCCAGGGCCTGGCCGGTGGCCTGCAGCGCGCACAGCACGCCGACCACGACGACGGAGGTGCCCATGCCGATGCCGCCCAGGGCGAGAAGCGCGCCGGCCAGCACGACCATGCCGCTGATGGCCAGGCCGCGCGGGCCCCGACGGTCGAACAGCACGCCGGTGACCGGGCTCAGGACGATGCCCACGATGGCGGCGGGCAGCATGACCATGCCGGTGGTGAAGGCGCTGACGCCCAGGACGTTCTGCAGGAAGATGGGCAGGAAGACGTTGGTGCCGGCGACGGCGGCGTTGATGAGCGTCACGACGATGGCGGCGACGGCGAAGCGGCGGACCTTGAGCGTCGAGAGGTTGAGCAGCGGCTGCTCGAGCCTCAGCTGGCGACGGACGAACAGCACGAGCGCCACGGCGCCGACGAGGATGCAGGCGACGATGACGGGGTTGGTCCAGCCCATGTCGGAGGCACTGGAGAAGCCGTAGAGCAGCAGGCCGAAGGCGACGATGGTGAGGATGACGGACGGGACGTCGAGGGTCGGGCTCTTGAGCTCGCCGACGTTCTCGAGCAGGAACACGCCCGCGACGAGGATGACGGCGGCCAGTGCGGCGATGCCCCAGAGCATGGCGCGCCAGCCCATGGAGTCGATGACGGCGCCACCGACGACCGGGCCGATGGCCGGGCCGGCGGCCATCACGATGCCGGCCATGCCCATCGCCGTGCCGCGCTTCTCGACGGGGAAGACGAGCAGCGGGACGGTGGCGACCAGCGGCAGCATGACGCCGGCGCCGGCGGCCTGCAGGACGCGGCCCACGAGCAGGATGCCGAAGCCGGGGGCCACGGCGCACAGCGCGGAGCCGGCGACGAAGGCGCCGAGGGACGCGGTGGAGAGCTTGCGGGTGGAGAACTTGTCCATCAGGTAGCCGGAGATGGGCACCATGATGCCGTTGACCAGCATGTAGATGCTGGTGACCCACTGGGCCACGCTCTGCTCGAGGCCGAAGTCGGCCATGAGCTTGGGCAGGGCGGGGGACATGACGGTCTGGTTGAGGAGCGAGACGAAGGCGCCGAGGACGACGACGCCGACGATCTTGATCTCCCTCCCGGTGATGGTGGAGCTGGACTTGCTTTGGGACATGCTCGTGCTTCCTCCTTGGTCTTCGCCCAGGCAGCGCAGACGGTACCGCGCCCTGCCTGGGCAGGGTCGTGGGGTGTGGTCAGTTGCGTGCGGCTCGGGGCCGTCTGGGGGAATGGCCTAGGCGAGCATCGCCGTGATGCGCGTGCGCGCCTCGCGGGGCCTCGGCGCGACGACGTCCGCGAGGGTCCATGCCCTGCGCGCCGCGCGGTAGTTTCGTATGATCTGCTCGCATGTCATGTAGTCAACCGTAACGCGAGCGGCCCCCGCTCCCGGGCGGGGGAGCGGGGGCCGCAGAAACACGCCACAAAAGGCGTCACTTGGCGTGCGCCTTGTCGCGTGCCGTGTCGAAGCCGTTGTAGAAGGTCACGCGGGGCCAGTTCCGGTCGCGGGGGAGAAGCGAGACGCGGTCGCCCGAGGCCCTCACGACCGCGTACGAGTTCATGTTGTCCAAGGGCATCCACTCGCCTCTGGGGTTGGAGAGGACGAGCACGTCTCCCTCGAGGCCCCACACGAGCGGCTGCTCACGCGTCTCGTCGAAGGACCACGGGGCCGACCGTGCGCCGTACTCGAAGCGCTCTTCCTTGTAGCCCGCCGTGCCGTCGGGGCGGATGGTGACGCAGACGCCCAGGATGGTGTCGTCGAATTCGCCGCCGGTGCCGTAGGGGATCTGGGGGATGCCCGCGGCGGGGTCCGTGGGCCCATCCGGCGTCGGCGTGGGCCCCTTGGGTGCCTCGGCGGGCTGCGGTGCGGGGGCGGGGGTGGCCTGGCTCGCTGGCTCGGGCTCCGGTTCCGGCTCCGGCTCGGGGGCCGCTCCGGCTGCGGGCTCGGGCGCGGACGGCGCCCTGGCGGGGCGCCCTTAGGTCGCAGAGCCGCAACACGGGCAGGTCGCGGATCCGTTGTCGATCGTGTTTCCGCAGGTGGGACAGATCGTGTCGTCCTCCTTCGCACGGCGGCACGCGGGCGCGCCGAGCTGCTGCTAGTACGTCATCCCCATGGCCTCGCGGACCTCGTCGAGGGTCTCGGACGCGATCTGGCGGGCGCGGCGGTTGCCCTCGGCGAGGACGTCGCGCACCGTGTCCATGTCCTTCTCGATCTGCGCTCGGCGCTCGCGGATGGGCGCGAAGTAGCCGTTGACGGCCTCGGTGACGACCCTCTTGAGCTGGCCGGCGCCACCCATGCCGATCTCGTCGGCGATCTGCTTGGGGTCGCGGCCCAGGCAGATGCCCGCGGTGGTGAGCAGGCCAGAGACCTCGGGGCGCGTCTCGGGGTCGAACGTGATGTTGCGCTCGGAGTCCGTCTTGGCCTTCTTGACGAGCCTGGCGGTCTCCTCGGCGGTCATCGACAGCGCGATGGAGTTGCCGTAGGACTTGCTCATCTTCCTGCCGTCGAGGCCGGGGAGCAGCGGGGTGTCGGTGAGAAGGCCCGTGACCTCGGGGAACACCTTGCCATAGCGCTCGTTGAAGCGGCGGGCGATCTTGGAGGTGAGCTCGATGTGGGGCAGCTGGTCGCGGCCGACGGGCACGACGTTGCCCTTGCAGAACAGGATGTCGCACGCCTGGTGCACGGGGTAGGTGAGCAGCAGGCCGGTCAGGGCGTGGCCGGAGGCCTCCTGCTCGGCCTTGACGGTGGGGTTGCGCTCGAGCTCGGCCTCGGTGACCAGCGAGAGGAACGGGAGCATGAGTTGGTTGAGCTCGGGGACCGCAGAGTGGGTGAAGATCATGGTCCTGTCCGGGTCGAGCCCGCACGCGAGGTAGTCCACGACCATGTTGAGCACGTTGTCGCGGATGTTCTTGGTGGTGTCGCGGTCGGTGATGACCTGGTAGTCGGCGATGATCACGTTGGTGTGGACGCCGAGGTCCTGGAGCCTGACGCGGTCGCGGATGGTGCCGAAGTAGTGGCCGAGGTGCAGGCGGCCCGTGGGGCGGTCGCCCGTGAGCATCGTGTACTTGCCTGGGTCGACGAGAAGGTCGGCGTGGACCTGGTCGCTGCGTCGACGTGCTGCCTCGTAGCTTCCCTCGTTGGGCATGATCGCTCCTTCGTACGTGCGGGGACGGGCCCCGTGGATGTCAAACGTCACTTATGGTAAGGCAAAGGCTGATAGAATCTGGGCGGGAAGGGACTGGCCTTACAGAGGGGAGACGCACGTGGCGAGTTCGCATGGGACCGATGCCGACAAGGCCTCGCTGAGGGACGCGTACCGCAGGGCGCGCCGCCTCGCCGACCCGCAGACGCTGCGCGCCGCCGACGAGGCGCTCGCCCGCGTGCTCCTCGGCGGAGCGCTCGACCGCCACGACCTGGTCCTGGCTTACGTCTCGCGCGGCCGCGAGGTGGACACGCACGGCGTCGTGCGCGCGCTTCTCGGCCGGGGGAGCAGGGTCGCGGTGCCCCGGTGCGCACCGGGCGCGACGGGCCTCGAGTTCTGCGTCGTCGACTCGCTCGACGGCCTCGTCCCGGGCCGCTTCGGCATCCCGGAGCCCGCCGCGTCGCTGCCCGCCCTGGGCGCGCACGAGCTCGTGGGCAGCGCCTGCCTGGTCCCGGGCCTCGTCTTCGACGCCGCCGGCGGGCGCATCGGCCAGGGCGGGGGGTTCTACGACCGGTTCCTCTCGCTGTACCCCGGCGAGAAGCTCGGCCTCGCCCGCATGGGGCAGGTCTCGTCCAACCCGCTGCCGCTCGAGGCGCACGACGTGCGCATGGACCGCCTCGTCTGCGAGACGGGCGTGTGGGAGTGCCACTAGCGCCGGGCGCGGCGTGACGGGCCGCTAGAGGCCGATGTGCTCCGCCAGGTCGGCGATGGCCTTGCGGTAGCCCTCGGTGCCCATGCCGGTGATGGTCTCGAAGCACGCCTCGCGGATGTAGGAGCGCTGGCGGTAGTCCTCACGGTCCTCGATGCGGGTGATGTGGACCTCGACCATGGGCAGCCCCACGGCGCGCGCGGCGTCGAGGATGGCGATCGACGTGTGCGCGTAGGCGCCGGGGTTGATCACGATGCCGACGTAGTCGCCGTAGGCGTCCTGGATGGCGTCGACGAGGTCGCCCTCGTGGTTGGACTGGAAGCACGAGCACTCCGAGAAGCCCGCCTCGCGCGCCGCCTCGTGGCAGGTGCGCAGCAGCTGCTGGTACGTGTCGTGCCCGTAGAGCTCGGGCTCGCGGATGCCGAGCATGTTGATGTTGGGGCCGTTGATGACCAGCACGCGCGCGGCCGCGGCCCCCTCCTCGCGCTCCTGGGCGCCGAGCAGGCTCACGAGGTCGTCGACGTCGTCGGCGTCATCGTTGTCGGACCCGTCCTCGGCCTGGGTGGCCGCCGCGCAGGCGCCGTCGTCGCCCGAGTCGCCGGCGGCGTCGGAGAT
>CALCDK010000038.1 GCA_937900605.1 uncultured Olsenella sp. | reverse complement strand
TAGGCGGAGAGGAACCCCTCGGCGCAGCCGCGCGCCTCGAGCCCGGCCTGGCACGCCTGCGCCACGAGCTCGCGAGCGCCGGGGCCGGCGGGCGCTGACGGCCTCCGCGCGGCCGCGGCGCCGGGGCCGGCCGCGGGCGCCGATGCCCGCGGCCGCGCATTTGATAGACTTATGGACTGCGGCCGCGCGGCGTGCGCCGGGCGCCGCTTCACGACGAGGAGAATGGGAGCACACATGCCCGAGAAGATAGAGAGCCTGGTCCGCGAGGCCATCGCGGCCGCCCAGCAGGACGGCTCGCTGGCGCAGTTCGAGGTCTGCGACCTCGGCTTCGAGCGTCCCGCCGACCCGGCCAACGGCGACTGGTCCTCGACCGTCGCGCTGCGCTGCGCCAAGCTCGCGCACTGCGCGCCGCGCGCCGTGGCCCAGGCCATCGTCGACCACCTCCCCGCCGACCCGAGCGTCGACCGCGTCGAGGTCGCCGGCCCCGGCTTCGTCAACTTCTACCTGGCCACCGCCTCCGCCAACGAGGTCTTCCGCACCGTTCGCGAGCAGGGCCACGACTACGGCCGCTCCCAGCTCGGCGCCGGCCAGCGCGTCCAGGTCGAGTTCGTCTCGGCCAACCCCGTGGGCCCGCTGCACATCGGCCACGGCCGCTGGGCCGCCCTCGGCGACTCGCTGTGCCGCGTCCTGTCCCACGCCGGCTACGACGTCTCGCGCGAGTACTACGTCAACGACCACGGCAGCCAGATGGACGTCTTCGGCCGCTCGATCTCGTGCCGCTACGGCCAGCTGCTCGCCGCCTGCTCCGAGCGCGGCTGCGACCTCGACGCCGCCCGCGAGGCGCTTCTCGCCGACCGCAGGGCCTACGTCGCCGACGACGCCGACGAGCGCCCCGAGACCCACCCGCTGACCGACGCCTTCAACGAGGCCATGGGCGGCAACGGCTACGGCGGCGACTACGTCGTCGACATCGCCGCGCGCTTCGTCCGCGAGGAGGGCGACGCCTGGCTCGGCCGCGACGAGGACGAGCGCATGGTCCACTTCCGCGAGGTCGCCTACCGCTGGATGCTCGACTCCATCTCCGCGACCTGCCACGAGGCCCGCTGCGACTTCGACGTCTGGTTCTCCGAGCGCAGCCTCTACGAGAGGGACGCCGAGGGCAAGTCGGCCGTCGACCGCGCCCTCGAGAAGCTCGACGAGCTCGGCTACCTCTTCAGGGACGAGGCCGGCGCGCTTTGGTTCCGCTCCACCGACTTCGGCGACGACAAGGA
>CALCDK010000037.1 GCA_937900605.1 uncultured Olsenella sp. | reverse complement strand
GACGCCGCCATGTCCGGCGTCATCATGGCAGGCCTCGTCTTCCTGCTCGTGGCCGCCCTCATCAAGCTTATCGGCACCGGGTGGCTCGACCGCCTGCTGCCGCCGGTCCTCGTCGCCTCCGTCATGGTCGTCATCGGCGTCGGCCTCTCCGCCACCGCCGTCAACATGGCGTTCATGGCGCCGGCCGCCGACGGCACCTCGAGCTTCTACGCCGTGGGCGCCATCGTCGCGGGCATCACGCTCCTCAGCGCCGTCGTCTTCTCCGGCATGCGCGGGATCCTGGGCACCGTCCCGGTGCTTCTCGCCATCGTCGTCGGGTACCTCGTGTCGATCCCGTTCGGCCTCGTCGACTTCACCGCGGTCGAGCAGGCGGCCTGGATCGGCCTTCCATCGCTGTCCATGCCGAGGTTCGACTGGGGCGCCATCGCACTCATCGCGCCCGTCGCGTTCGTGACGGTCATCGAGCACATCGGGCACCTGCTCGCCGTCGGCGAGATCGTCGGCAAGGACTACCGCGACATGCTCCCGCGCTCGCTCGCGGGCGATGGCCTGTCCACCGTGATCTCGGGCTTCATCGGCGGCCCTCCGACCACCACGTACGCGGAGAACATCGGCGTCATGAGCGTCACCAGGGTCTACTCGACCCAGATCTTCTGGTACGCGGGCGGCTTCGCCCTGCTCGTCGGCGGCTTCTGCCCCAAGCTCGCCGCGCTCATCCGCTCGATCCCGAGCCCGGTCATGGGCGGCGTCTGCCTGCTGCTCTTTGGCCTCATCGCCTCCAACGGCCTGCGCATGCTCGTCTCCAATGCCGTCGACTTCGACGTCAACCGCAACCTCATGATCGCGTCCGTCGTCATCATCCTGGGCGTCGGCATGGAGACCGCGGGCGTCGCCATCCCCGTCGGCAACTACGTGCTGCCCGGCATGGCCACCTCCACGCTTGTCGGCATCCTGCTCAACCTCATCCTGCCCGTCCCGCCCAAGGAGCCCGACGCAACCGAGCCCGAGCCCGCTCCCGAGGCCTAGGGACGGTCATAGGCGGTCTTTGGGCCCCAGCGTCGCCTCACAGATGTGATCGCCCTGCGCGGGCGGCCGGTCTCGTTGTGCCGGTCGCCCGCGTCGCCTATAATGCAACGTAACAACTAGCATTTACGATCAGAAGGGGAGTGCAGCATGAGCGACAACGTCGACACGACCCACGACCTCGTCATCGTCGGAGGTGGCCCCGCGGGCCTCACCGCCGCCATCTATGCCCGTCGGGCGCTTCTCGACACGGTGCTCCTGGAGCGCGAGTCCTATGGCGGCCAGGCGGTCCTGACCACCGACATCGACAACTACCCGGGCGTTCCCCACACGGACGGGTTCTTGCTGGGCGATGCGATGCGCGCGCAGGCCGACGAGCTCGGCACCACGATGCTCTCGGACGCCGTCACCTCGATCGCCCGCGACGACGGGGGGTTCGCCACGACCACGCTCTCGGGGTCCGTGCTGAGGTCCCGTTCCGTGGTCTTCTCGGGCGGGGCGCAGCCGAGAAGGGCCGGCTTCGAGGGCGAGGAGGCGTTCACGGGCCGCGGCGTCTCGTACTGCGTCACCTGCGACGCCATGTTCTACCGCGGCAAGGACGTCTTCGTGGTCGGCGGGGGCAACTCCGCCGCCGAGGAGTCGCTCTTCCTGGCCCGGATCGCCAGATCCGTGACCGTCCTGGTCCGAAAGGACCACCTGCGCGCCCAGGCCTCGGTCGTGCACCAGCTCGAGGAGGCCGACAACGTCACGCTGCTGCTCCGGACGTCCGTCGTGCGCGTCGATGGCGACCAGCTGGTCGGCTCGATCACGCTGCGCGACAACGCCACCGGCGAGGAGCGCACCATAGAGCGCGACGAGGGCTCCTTCGGCGTCTTCGTGCTCGTCGGCCGCGTCCCGGACTCGCAGCTGGTCGAGGGGCTCTGCGAGCTCGACCCGCAGGGGTACGTCATCGCCGACGACCACATGGCAACGAGCACGCCAGGCCTCTTCGTCGCCGGGGACGTCCGACGCAAGTACCTGCGCCAGGTCGTGACCGCCGCCTCCGACGGCGCCGTCGCGGCGACGGCCGCGGCCGCCTTCCTCGGACAGCCCGTCGAGGGCTGACGCGACCAGGGCGTCAGGCGCCGTACGTCGCCTTCGGGGACTGCGCACGCCCATGTCACAGTCTCGCATGCCACAGGCGCACCACACGGGCCTCGTCTGAGGGTCCCTGCGGTGCGCCTGTTCGCTTCGGACAGGCGCCGGGGCAGGCTGACCGGAGCACTCTATTTTAGATGCTCCCCCGTCACATACCATATGCGATAATATATCTTATGTAAACTAGCGCCATGTGAGGCAACCTGCCGCCTGCCACCGGCCCGCGAAGCCCCCGTCATCCCGCCTCGCGTCAACCCGCGATGTCTTGCGTCGTCCCACGAGCGCCCCCTCTCGCTGCATCGAGACGTCAGCTTCCGTCTGGCGCGGCCCTTCTCGCCATGGGTGCCGCGCAAAGCGCCTGGAGCTCGCCGAACGGGTCGTGCGCACGGTCCTCGTCGACGACGAACAGCAGCTCGTCAAGGGCCACGAGGCGCGTGTCGCCCTCCGCGATCACCTCCGCGCCCGCGCGCTCCACCATGAGCACGCGCGTGGCCTCGGGCCAGTCGACGTCTCGGATGAGCTTGCCCTCGATTCGTGAGCCGGCCGCCACGTGCAGCGCCCTGAGGACCTTTCCGCCCTGCATGCCGCTCACGGCCGGGTCCTCCGTCGTGGTGCCCAGCAGGTTTGCCAGCAGGTGCTCGTAGAAGCCGTCGGTCCTCAGCAGGTTCGCGACCAGGTACGAGACGATCGACACGATTGAGGCTGACAGCAGCGCGTCGAGCGACCCGGTGAGCTCGAACACGAGCACCACCGCCGTCACCGGCGCCCTCACCACTCCCGAGAACAGCCCGGCGACGCCCAGTGCCACGAAGTTCGGGAAGAACGACTCAGGCACGCCCGCCAGCGACGCACACCCGCACGAGAAGATCCCGCCGAGAAGCGCGCCCATGACAACCAGCGGGAACAGGGTGCCACCCGGCGCGCCCGAGCCGAAGCACACCGTGGTGAAGAGGTACTTGGCCACGAGCAGCAGCGCCATCGCCGCAAGGCCCATTCGGGGCCCGGACAGCAGCCCCTCGAGGATGGCGTCGCCGCCGCACATGAGCTGTGGCATGACGAACGCAACCACCCCAGCCATCGCAAACGAGACGGCAAATCGCACGACCTGCGACGGAATGCGCGAGAGCAGCTCCTGGCACCGGAACATCCCGCGATTGTGCAGTGCTCCGGCAACGCCGCAGAGCACGCCGAGGAGCACCACGAACGGGTAGCTGAGCCTCGGCAGGTCCATCGAGAAGGCCATCTCCAGGACCGGCTTGGCCCCGAGGACCTGCGACACGAGGTAGTCGGCGACGATCGACGAGCTCATGACCGTGATGATGAGCGGCGCGGTGAACTGCTTGTGGATCTCCTCGAGTGCGAAGAGGACGCCTGTGAGCGGCGCGTGGAACGCCGCGGACATTCCAGCCGCCGCGCCGCAGGTGACGAGGAGGCGCTCCTCTCCCCTGTCCCTTCCCAGCGCGCGCGAGACGGCCTTGCCGGACATGCCGCCGAGTTGGACGGACGGTCCCTCTCGCCCCAGGGAGAGGCCCGCGAGCGCGAGCGCGGAGCCCTCGACGAACTTGGCGGGGATCACGCGGTGCCAGGGCATGTCGAGCTGCCCCATGACCTCGGCGTCCACCTGCGGGATGCCCGACCCCGACGTGGCCGGCTCCCAGCGCACGAGCCAGGTGACGAGCGCCAGCAGCGCCGCGAGGACGACAAGCCAGCCGAGCACGCCCACGGCGCTGGACCCGGCTACGCCGACGGCCCGCCTCAGCAGGCCCTCGGCCGCCGAGAGGGACATGCGGTAGAGGCACACGATCGCACCGGCGACGAGGCCCACCAGCGCGCTCTCGACCACGAGGCTGACCTGGAGGCGTCGTGACAGCCTCCTCCTGACTCCCTTGGGCGATGCCGATGCCATTCTCGCGAACTCCCCTCACATGGACGTGCCCGCCATCGTAGTCGATGGCGGGCACGCGTACGGCAGATGAAACGTCGTGTGCTAGTAGTACGAGCCTCCGCCGATGAAGGAGCTCACCTTGTCCTTGACGACGCCCCTCGTGGGGTTGGCGGCGTGGATGAAGTACCCGTCGCCGACGTAGATGCCCACGTGGCCGGCGTGCGGGAAGACGAGGTCTCCCACCTGCAGCTGGCTGACGTCGGTCTTCCAGTCGCCCGTCGCCTTGAGCGAGGCGATCATCGAGTACGTGTCGCGGCCGCGCGCGTAGCCGAAGCAGTAGCACACGAGGCCGGAGCAGTCGAAGGTGTTGGGGCCGGCCGTGCCGTACACGTAGCGCTTGCCGAGCTGCGCGTAGGCCGCCGCGACGCCCTGGCCGGCCATGTTGGGACCGGACTCAGGCTTCTGCGGCTCGGGCTCGGGCCTCTGGGGCTTCTGCGGCGACGGCTGCGGCTGCTGCGGGGCGGGCTGCGGGACCTGCGGAGGCACGGACGCATCGGGGCCGGAGGTCTGGGCCTGCTCGCGGTTGGACTCGACGGAGTCGACCGCGTTCTGGATGGCCTGGTTGTTCTGGGCGGCGAGCTCGGCTCGCGCCTGCTCGTCGAGCGCGTCGTAGATACGCTGCGCCTCGGCGACGCGGGCCTGGTAGTCGTTGACCGACTGGGCCATCTGGTCGACCTGGGCCTGTTGGTCGCCGCGCTGGCGCTCGAGCTCTCCCACCTCGGCGTTGAGCTGGTCCTGGAGCTGGCGGACTTCGGAGATGGCATCGGCCTGGTGCGCGGAGACGCGGTCGAGGTAGTAGATGCGGCTGACCAGGTCCT
>CALCDK010000036.1 GCA_937900605.1 uncultured Olsenella sp. | reverse complement strand
GTCACCTTCGACATCGACGCCAACGGCATCGTGAAGGTCACCGCCAAGGACAAGGCCACCGGCAAGTCCCAGCAGATCACCATCTCCGGCTCCACCGCGCTGTCCGACGACGAGGTCGACCGCATGGTCAAGGACGCCGAGTCCCACGCCGAGGAGGACAAGAGGCACAAGGACGAGATCGAGGTCCGCAACCAGACCGACTCCCTGGCCTACGGCACCGAGCAGACCCTGAACGACCTGGGCGACAAGGTCCCGGCCGACCAGCGCAAGGCCGCCGAGGACGCCGTGGCCGAGGCCAAGAAGGCCCTCGAGGGCTCCGACATCGACGCCATCAAGGCTGCCGGCGAGAAGCTCCAGGAGGTCGGCCACAAGCTGGCCGAGGTCGTCTACGCCAACACCCAGGAGCAGACGGCCGCCGGAAACGGCGCCGACGCCTCCGCTGCCGCCGACGACGTGGTCGACGCCGACTACGAGGTCGTCGACGACGACAAGAAGAACTAGCCGGGCGCCCCGCGTCCCGCGGGAGCCCTGACAGAACAGCAGGTGGGGGAGGCGGCCATGCGTGGCCGCCTCCCAGGCGTAGCCGAGGAGGGTGACGTGAAGGTGCCGATCGAGGGCGAGGACATGATCGACGAGGAGGCCGCCCAGGCCACCGAGGCCGAGGGCGCACAGGAGCCCGTCGAGCCCGAGGCCGTCGAGCAGGACGACGAGGAGCTCGAGAGGGCTCGCGTCGAGGCGGCGATCCGCGCGGGCGAGGAGGCGGCCGAGCGCGACATGGCCGCGGACGCCGCGAGGGCCCGCGAGGAGCGCGACGACCTCCAGAAGCGCCTCGGCGACGCCGAGGAGCAGGTCGAGGCCGCCAAGAGGGAGGCCGCCGACGCGACGCAGCGCCTGGTCCGCCTTCAGGCCGACTGGGACAACTACCGCCGCCGCACCGCCGCGGAGCGCCTGGCCGAGAAGGAGCGCGCGGCCGAGAAGCTCGTCTGCAACCTCCTGCCGGTCATCGACGACCTCGAGCGCGCCATCGAGCACGCCGGCGCGTCCGAGGGCGACACCCAGATGAGCCAGTTCGTCGACGGCGTGAGCGCCGTGCACGCCAAGATGCTCGCGGTTCTCGCCAAGGAGGGCGTCGAGCCCATCGACCCCGCCGGCGAGCCCTTCGAGCCCCTGAGCCACCAGGCCGTCGGCCGCGTCGAGAACCCCGAGGCCTACGACGAGACCGTCGCGCAGGTGTACCAGAAGGGCTACCGCATGGGCGACAAGGTCATCAGGACCGCCATGGTCACGGTGACCTTCGGTGGGCCCAAGCGCCCCGCCGAGGAGCCCGCCGACGACGCGGGCCAGGGCGAGGCGGCCGAGGCCGCGCAGGCCGAGGAGAACTAGCACTCAGGCGCCCGGGCCCCTCGGCTCGGGCGCGACTTTCGAAAGGGGGCTCGTGCGATCATGGCGACCAAGAGGAGCTTCTACGACGTCCTGGGCGTGAAGCGCGACGCCACCGACGACGAGATCAAGCGTGCGTTCCGCAAGCTCGCGGCAAAGTACCATCCCGACGCAGGCGGCGACGAGCAGAAGTTCAAGGAGGTCAGCGAGGCGTACACCACGCTGTCCGACCCGCAGAAGCGCAAGGAGTACGACCAGATGCTGATGTTCGGCGGCATTCCCGGCGCCGACTTCGGCGGCTCGGGCGGCCGCGGCCGCGGCTACTCCTACACCACCACCAGCGGCGACTGGTCCGACATCTTCGACAACATCCGGGGGGGCGACGGCGGCTTCGGCGGCTTCAACTTCTCCGACATCTTCGGCGGTGGCCAGGGGCGTGGCGGCCAGCCGCGCCCGACCAAGGGCGGCGACCTCACGATGTCCGTCGACGTCTCCGCCGAGGAGGCGTTCCGCGGCGCGACGAGAAGGGCCACCTACCGCGTGCCCTCGACCGGCGAGGAGCAGACGCTCACCGTCAAGATCCCGGCGGGTGCCGTGGACGGCGGCAAGCTGCGCTACCGCGGCCGTGGCGAGTACGGCGTCAACGGCGGCGAGCGCGGCGACCTCGTGATCACCACGCACGTGGCCGAGCACCCGCTCTTCAAGCGCGACGGCGCCGACGTGCGCATGGAGCTGCCCATCAGCATGTACGAGGCGGCCCTGGGGGCCACCGTCGACGTGCCCACGCCCGACGGCATCGAGGTCCGCCTCAAGGTCCCGTCCGGCACGCAGGACGGCAAGACCTTCCGCTTCCGCGACCTGGGTGCTCCCAACGTGCGCAAGAAGGGGACGCGTGGCGCGCTTTACGTCACCGTGCGCGTGAAGGTCCCCACCATGCTCGGCAGGAAGGAGCGCGACGCGCTCCAGGCGCTGCGCGACGCCGACTCGCGCGACTACCGCGAGGAGGTTGGCAGCTATGGCGCGTGACGCGGAGGGCCGCAACAAGCCGCTGTACATGATCAGCGTGGCGGCGGAGCTGACCGGCATGCACCCCCAGACGCTGCGTGTCTACGAGCAGAAGGGCCTGGTCACGCCGGGCCGCTCGCGCGGCAACACGAGGCTGTACTCGCAGGCCGACATCGACCGGCTCAACCTCATCTCCAAGCTCACCGACGAGGGTATCAACCTCGCCGGCGTGGTGCGCATCCTCGACATGCAGGAGCGCATGGCCAAGAAGCAGCAGGAGCTCGACGAGCTGACCGACCGCCTGCACCACCTCGAGGAGGAGGTGCACGAGTACCGCATGCGCGAACGCATCACCGCCCTCGCGCGCTACGAGGACTCGAGCCCCGAGCACCTCATGCAGCGCCTGCTCAGCGGGCACGCCCCCGAGGACGCCCCAGCGGGCGAGAAGGACGAGTAGCCGCGCCCTTGACGGGCGCGGGACATGACGACGGCCGGCACCGGGACCCCTCCCGGTGCCGGCCGTTTGCCGTTGGGGCGCGCTTCTCGCCGACTCGGCGTCGCGGCAGGCGCCAATGCCGGTGCCCGCGCCCGCCCCGTCGTCTTGCAGTCCGCGCGCCGCGTCGAGGCCGTGGACACCACCGCCGCCGGCGACACGTTCACCGGCTACCTGCTCGCGCAGCTCTCCGAGGGCGCCAGCCTCGCGCGCCCTCGAGGTCGCGTCGACGGCGTCGGCCATCGCGATGTCGCGTCCCGGCGCCGCCCCCTCGATCCCCGGCATCGCCCTGGGCATCGTCTGCGTCATCTACGGTTCGCTCGGTGACTTCTTGTCCCTGCGCAAGATGATCGTCACCGGCACCGTCGTGTTCGTCCTGGGATTCGTGCTCGGCCTCTTCGGCAACCTGGGCATCTGGATCGTCACCCTGATTGCGTTCGTGGTCTACATCAACAAGGCCAAGAACCCGTTCATCACCCCGAAGATGCTGACCAACCCGGCCTTCGCGATGACCATGACCGTTATCTTCGTCGGCTACTTCTTCAGCTACACCCTCAACGCCGGCATCAACAACATCGGCATCAACGTGTTCGGCCTCGACTCCTCGCAGGTCTCCAACCTGCTCGTCTGGTCGATCATCCTCGCCGGCATCCGGCGCGCCGTCGGCCTGCTGCCTCGCGGCCCGCGCCGTCTCGTCCCTCTCGCCCGGGGCGTCGCCTCGGCTCGTCCGCACCTCTCGGCATTGAGACGGACGATTCAGGAAACCTGACATGAAGTGACTTAGATTTATGTTTATCGCGCGCCGCCGCGGGAACAATCACAAGCAGTGAACATGACGTTGCGAGGAGGCAGGCATGAGACTCGACAAGTGGTCGGTCACGGCCCAGGAGGCACTCCAGGCGGCGCTCGGCATCGCGGCCGACGCCAGTGCGGGGCAGGTCCAGCCCATCCACCTGCTCAAGGCCCTTCTCGGCTCCGGCGAGCACAACCTGCGCGCGATCATCGAGCGCGTGGGCGCGGACCCCGCCGCGATCGAGGCGCAGGCGGACGAGGCGATCGCGCGGCAGCCGCGCGTCACCGGCGACGCGTCCCAGATGGGAGTGGGCGACGACCTCGTGCGCGTCGGCAACGCGGCGGAGCGCCTGGCCACCAGGCTCGGCGACTCCTACGTCACCTCGGAGCACCTGCTCTGCGCACTGGCCGACGACCGCACCGACGCGGGCAGCGTCCTCAAGGCGGCCGGCGTCACCTCCAAGCGCGTCGAGGAGGCCTACGACGAGCTTCGCGGCGACGAGCGCGTGACCAGCCAGGACTCCAAGATGGAGTTCGAGGCCCTCTCCAAGTACGGCCGCAACGTGACCGACCTGGCACGCAACGGCAAGCTCGACCCGGTCATCGGCCGCGTCGAGGAGATCCGCCGCACGATCCAGGTGCTGTCGCGCCGCACCAAGAACAACCCCGTGCTCATCGGCGAGCCCGGCGTGGGCAAGACCGCCATCGTCGAGGGCCTGGCCCAGCGCATCGTGTCGGGCGACGTGCCCTCCACCCTGCGCGACAAGGACCTCGTCGAGCTCGACATGTCCGCCCTCGTCGCCGGCGCCAAGTACCGCGGCGAGTTCGAGGACCGCCTCAAGTCCGTGCTCAAGGAGATCGAGAAGGCCGACGGCCGCATCATCCTGTTCATCGACGAGCTGCACACCATCGTGGGCGCGGGCGCCACCGAGGGCTCCATGGACGCCGGCAACATCCTCAAGCCGGCCCTGGCCCGCGGCACGCTGCACGCCATTGGCGCCACCACCCTCGACGAGTACCGCAAGTACATCGAGAAGGACCCCGCGCTGGCACGCCGCTTCCAGACCGTCATGGTCAGCGAGCCGACCGTCGAGGACACCATCTCGATCCTTCGCGGCCTCAAGGACCGCTACGAGCAGCACCACCGCGTCCGCATCACGGACTCCGCGCTCGTGAGCGCCGCGGACCTCTCGGACCGCTACATCTCGGACCGCTTCCTGCCCGACAAGGCCATCGACCTCGTGGACGAGGCCGCCAGCCGTCTGCGCATGGAGCTCGACT
>CALCDK010000035.1 GCA_937900605.1 uncultured Olsenella sp. | reverse complement strand
CCGCCTGGAGCTCGTCGAGCGTGGCATGGCCACCTTCCCCGACGAGGCGAGCCTGCCCGTCGAGAAGGCCGACGTCGTCGTCCTCGCGGTCAAGCCCCAGGTCATGGACGCCGTCATGGCGGCCCTGCGCGACCGCGTCGCCGGCGCGCTCGTCGTCAGCGTCGCCGCTGGCGTCAGCTGCGCCGCCATCGAGCGCGCGCTGCCCGGGGCCCGCGTGGTGCGCGCCATGCCCAACCTCCCGGTCCAGGTCCGCTCGGGCGCCACGGCCGTCGCCGCCGGCGCCAGCGCCACCCCGGCCGACCTCGACCTCGCGTGCGAGCTCTTCGGGGCGCTCGGCGTCGCGTGCCGGATGGGGGAGGACCAGCTCGAGGTGGCCGGCTCCGTCGTCGGCACGTCGCCCGCGTTCTTCTCGCTGTTCGTTGACACGCTGACGCGCGCCGGCGTGGCCGCGGGCCTGCCGAGCGAGGCGTGCCGCGCGATGCTCGAGGCCACCATGGCCGGCTGCGCCCGCCAGCTGCTCGAGTCCGGCACGCACCCACGTGCCTACGTGGAGGGCGTCACGTCGCCCGGCGGCACCACCGCTGCGGCCCTGCGCGTCCTGGAGCCCGCGCTCTTCTCCGCTTCGTTCGCCGCCGTCGACGCCGCCAACGCGCGCGCCGCGGAGCTTGCCGGCTCGCAGCCGGCGGAAAGGTAGGCAATGTCTCTCATCGGCTTGGCCCGCATCGTCCAGGAGCTCTTCCGCATCTACGAGCTCTTCATTCTGGTCTGGTGCATTCTGTCCTGGGCGCCGGCGCGCCGGGGCGGCTTCATCGACGACCTGCGCGGCGCGCTGGGCATGCTCGTGATGCCCTACCTGCGCTTCTTTCAGCGACTCATCCCTCCCATCGGGGGCTTTCTCGACATCTCTCCCATCATCGCGGTGTTCGCTCTCGGCCTGATCGAGCGCCTTGTGTTGGGTATACTCATCTAGAAGTTGGCGCACGGGCGCTGCCCGTCACCATAGGAAGGAAAGGGAACCAGAATGGCAATCACACCGGCAGACATCGAGCAGCAGACCTTCTCTCCCTCCAAGCACGGCTATGACACCGAGGAGGTCGACGCCTTCCTCGAGCAGGTCTCCGCGGAGGTCGACGCGATGCTCCAGAAGATCGCAGACCTCAAGGGCCGCCTGACCGCCTCCGAGCAGCAGCTCAACGCCGCCCAGGCCCAGATCGCCAACCTCGAGGACGGCGGCTCCATGACCGTCGCCGCGCCGCAGCCCGTGGCCAACGAGGCTCTCGCCGCCTCCGAGCGCCAGATCTCGCAGGTCCTCATCGTCGCCCAGCAGTCCGCCGACCAGCTGGTCGCCGAGGCCCGCGACAACGCCGACCGCATCCGCAACGAGGCCGACGCCAAGGCCCGCGAGGTCATCCGCCAGGCCCTGGCCGAGAAGCAGAACGAGCTCGACGAGATCGACCGCCTCAAGCAGTCCCGCGAGGAGTTCCGCTCCGAGTACAAGCGCCTGCTCCAGCACTTCATGGACGACGCCGAGTCCGTCTTCCCCGCGCAGGTCGCGCTGTCCTCGGTCCCCAACGGATCTGCGGGCACCACGCACCACGACGTCGTGACCCCGGCCGCCACGCAGACCGCCGCCCCGTCCCCGGTGGTGCCGGCCCCCATGCCCGCCGCCTCCGCGAGCGACTTCGGCGACCTGGACTAGCGTCCGTCCCACAGACCCCTTGCGTCCCCCGGCGCGGCCACCTGCCGTGCCGGGGGTCGTTCTTTTTTTGGCGGCGTGTGCCCAATGGCGGAGCCGCGACGGTGTGGTGTTGCCGGCGCGATGTGACGGCGCGCCCGCTGCGTCGTTTCCGGCGGCGCGATGTGACGGCGCGCCCGCTGCGTCGTTTCCGGCGGCGCGGCCCACTGCGCGGGTCATGGTGGGGGACGTCGTGACGTCCTCTCGCGCACGAGAGAAGGCCCCTCCCTCGGCGCGGGGG
>CALCDK010000034.1 GCA_937900605.1 uncultured Olsenella sp. | reverse complement strand
CGAGGGCCTGGGCCCCGAGGACGCCAACAAGGTCCACGCGGAGGTCGAGAGGGATCTCGACGAGATGGTCCTCTACGCCACCTGTGGACGCACCGTCGAGCGCTACCAGCCCCACGAGCACGTCCTGGCGGCCTCGCCGCGGGTCCTCTCGGCCATCGACAAGGTCTACTTCTACGTGGCCCTGTGGGTGTACGGCCGCCCCATCGACCCGCGGACCTTCTCGACCGCCGTGCGCGAGTTCCGCCTGGTCCAGCGCGCCTTCGACTCCGCCTCCGGCCGCAAGCGCGCGCTGTTCGGCGGCATCGAGCGCCTCGTGACGCATAGCCCGTACTCGATCGTGTGCGCCATGTCGCACCGCGCCCGCGCGCACGAGGCGTCCGACTTCGACAACCGCGAGCACCGCGCCTGGGAGAACCCCTTCACGCACGAGGTGAGCCACGACGGCTTCTGGGACATCTACCAGCGCGCCCACCTCGCCGTGCTGCCCCTCGTCGACGAGCTGCTCACCTGCGAGCCCAGCCTCGAGGCCATGCGCGCGCTGACCGGCGACGTCAACTTCGAGGGTGACGTCTCGGCGCCGGACGCCGCCTTCGAGTGGTAGCCGCCGAGAGGCCCGCCGGCACCGACGCCGCACCGGCCGGCACCGACGCCGCACCGGCCCGCGCCTCCCGCGCGCCCGTGGCGAGCTCGACGGCCACGCGCCACGTGATGCAGGCCAACCGCAGCAAGAACACCAAGCCCGAGCTCCTCGTCCGACGCGCCCTGCGCGAGGCGGGCCTGCCGGGCTACCGCCTGCACCGCAAGGGCGTCCCGGGGCACCCGGACGTCTGCTACGTGGGCCGCCGCGTCGCCATCTTCGTCAACGGCTGCTACTGGCACCGCTGCCCGCACTGCCAGCTCCCCATGCCCAAGTCCAACGTCGACTTCTGGCGCGCCAAGTTCGAGCGCAACCGCGCCCGCGACGCTCGCGACCGCGTGGCCCTCGTCGAGCAGGGCTGGACCGTCGTCGTGGTGTGGGAGTGCCAGCTCAAGGGCGAGCGCCTCGCCGCCACCATGGAGCGCGTCGTCGACGTCGTGCGCCACGCCGGCGAGCCGGGCCTGCCCCCGCGGGTGTTCGAGGTGGGCTCCGTGCCGGCCTGGAGGGCCCGCCGCACCCTCGCAAGGCACCGCAGGGGGCGCCGCTGACGCCGTCTGCCAGCGCGCTGGCCCCGCGGGGCCCCGCCGGTGCTAGTCTCGTCAACGTCGGGGGCGCCGCCCCCGCCGCGCCCCATGCGGCCGCGCCGCGCACGGGCGTGCCACGCCATCGTCGGGAGGGCCCCATGTCCACCTACGTGTTCTCGGACGTCCACGGCCACAGCCGCGCCCTCGACCGCGCGCTCGAGCGGGTCTCGCCCTGCGCCGACGACCGCATCTTCTGCCTGGGCGACATGGTCGACCGCGGCCCCGACCCGGTCGGCGTCATGCGCATCGTGCGCTCCCTGCCCGGCGTCGTCGCCCTCATGGGCAACCACGAGTCCCTCATGGCCTCCTGCGTGGCCGACCCCGACGACGCCCTTGCCGCCCTCAACTGGGGCATCAACGGCGGCAACGCCACCTCCGAGGCCCTTCGCGCCCTGCCGGGCGATCAGGCACGCGAGCTCGTCGACTGGGCCGTGGGCCTCCCGCGCGCCGCCGCGACGCGCGTGGGGGAGCGCACGTTCCTGCTGTGCCACGCCGGCGTGAGGCTCTCGGTGCCCGTCCCCGATGCCTGGGACGAGGAGTCCGCCCGCGCCTACCTGGCCGCCCAGGACCCCGAGGACCTCCTGTGGATCCGCGAGGAGTTCTGGGGCGCCCCGCACGGCCCGGCCGGCCCCGACGCCGACGGCGAGAGGTGCCCCGTCGTGGTGTGCGGTCACACGCCCACCCCGTACCTCGAGCGCATGGGCGCCCGTCTCGACGAGCCCGTCCTCGACTACGCCGGACGCGCCCGCATGGCACGCGTCGGCGCCGACCGCTGGGACGTCGACTGCGCCGCAGCCGCCGGCGAGGGCGTCGGCCAGGTCCTGGTGCTGAGGCTCGACGACGGTGCCGAGCCGGTCCTGGAGGGCGAGTAGCGGCCGTCCTCCGGCCGCGTGCCGGGTCCCGGGGGTGTGTCACAATTGCTGGGCAAGCAATCGACTCACGTCCCAGGAGGGCCCATGGACCTTGCGCTGCGCGTTGGCGCCTCTCGCCTCCTCTCCGGCGCCGTCTGCACGTCGGACGCGGGGGAGGGCTGGCTCCGCCCCGCCCGCCTCACCCCAGCGCAGATGCGCGCCATCGGCAGCTGCCAGGCGTGGCACCCCGGGTACTTCAAGCCGCTGGCGCGCTGCACCTCCGGCATCTGCCTCGAGTTCGTGACGGACTCGGCCCACGTCGAGGTCGAGGTCCGCATGGAGCCGTCCCCCCGCGGCACCCTCGCGGTGCTCTCCGACGTCCACGAGCACGGCCCCGGCCTGTCCGGTCCCCTCGACGGCGTCGGCGTCCAGGTCGACGGCGCGAGCCTGCCCCTCGCGCTCCCCGACGAGCGCGGCGTCGTGCGCATCGACCTCGAGGGGGCCGCGTCCGCCGCGTGCCACGAGGAGGGCGTCGTGCGCCTTCCGGGCATGGGCGAGGTCCACCGTGTGCGCGTCTGGCTCCCCTGCCTCACCACGGCCCTCGTCCGCGACGTCATGGGCGACGGCACGTTCCTCTCGCCGGCCCACGAGGGCGCGGAGCGCGGCACGCTGCTGGTGCTGGGCGACTCCCTCGCGCAGGGCTACGTCTGCGTCGACCCGGCCCGCTGCTGGTGCGCCCAGCTGGCGGACATGATGGGACTCGAGCTGCTCAACCAGGGCATCGGCGGCCAGGTCTGCCAGCCCGGCTCGCTCATGGACCTCCCGCGCCACGTGACCCCTGCGGCGATCGTCGTCGAGTTCGCCGCCAACTACCGCTTCGAGGCGTGCGGCGCCGGCATGGTCGAGCGGGAGATCCGCTCCTACGTGGACGAGGTCTCGCGTGCCTGGCCCGACGTGCCCACCTGGTACGTGACGGCCACGCCGCACCTCGAGGACGTCTGGCCCACCCACCCGCGCAGCTGCTTCGCCGAGGTCCCCGCCATGGTCGAGCGCGCCGTGGCTCGCCACCCGCAGATGACCGTCGTCGACGGCCTGGCCCTGCTGGACGGGTCCGACCTGCCGCACCTCATGGCCGACGGTGCCGACCACCCCGGCCCCGAGGGCCAGGACATGCTCGCCGAGCGCCTCGCCCGCGCCATGGGCGTCCCCGTCCCACAGGGGGACGCCGCCGAGAAGCCCACGGTCGCGCCCGCCGCCGACGCCGACGCATCCGCCGAGAAGCCCGCCGACGCGCCCGAGCCCGCGCCCGCGAAGCCCAAGCGCGCCCGCCGCGCCCCCAAGCCCGCGGCCCCCGAGGACGCCGCCCCCGCGCGCAAGGCCCCCGCGGCCAAGCCCGCGCGCAAGGCGGCCGGCGTGGCCAAGTCGTCCGCCGCGAGCAAGCCGGCCGCGTCCAAGGTGCCCGCGACCAAGGCCACCGCCGCGACCAGGGCCGACGCGCCCGACGCCCCCGCAAAGGCCGCGCCGCGCGCCCGCAGGTCCGCGACGCGCTCCGGCGGGAGAGACAAGGCCGACGGCGCCGAGAAGGGCGCCGACTCGTCCGACCCTGGCCCACGTCCCTGCGCGCCGTTGGGCGTGGCAAGCCCCACGCCCGTCAGGCCGGTGGGCGCAGACCCTCTCGACACTGTCTTTGAGCAGGAGCGCATTGGCACCGGGCAGGCGCGCCTGCCCCTGTAGGCCCCGTCGTTTTCGGGCTCGTGGCGCCCCTGTGGAGAAATGGCGATTGCGTGAAGACGCTGCTAGCCTTCTCCACATGCGGGTAGGACCCGCTCGTTCGCCGATTCGCCCCTTGCGGGGTCGTATGGGAGGTTGCAGATGGGCACGTTCAACGCACGCTGCCTCGAGGAGGAGTACGTATCCCTCGTTGTCGGTCTCGACGGCGACCCGGCTGGCAAGAGGGCCGGCGACGCGTACCTGGACTCCACGAGGCCGGTCGACGATGGCCGGGGCACCACCTGGGCGCTCACGCCGCTGGTCCTGGGCGACGCCGAGCTCGGCACCCTGCGCAGCGCCGCGACCTCGATGGCCGCCATCCTCGAGAAGGCCGCCGCGCGCGTCCAGCGCGACCCGTCGCTGCGCCGCGCCATCGGCATGACGCCGGAGCAGGAGGAGCTCGCGCTCATCCCCGGCGGCTGCGAGCTCATGGTCCCGCTCGCCCGCCTCGACACCCTCTTCGACCCCCAGACCGGCGACTTCGTCTTCGTCGGCGTCGCCACCGACGGCACCAACGGCATGACGCCGGCCACCGACGTCACCCGCGCCGTCCAGGCCACCGAGTCGTATCGCGCGTTTCTCGCCAGCCACCCGGACGTGGGGTCCTTTGACCTTGCCGACGCGCTGGCCCACGCCATCCGCGACACCTACGAGTCCTGGGTCAACGCCTCCGAGGGCACGCACCACCCCCAGCACCCCATCCTCGGCATCGTCGACTACCCGGAGAGCGCCCGCCCGGACGAGCTCACCGACCTCGTCCAGCGCATGTCCGACATGGGCGTCTACGCCCGCACCGTCGACATCCGCGAGCTGCGCCTCGAGGGCCGGATCGCCTGCGTCTACCGCCGCGCCACGCTCGACGAGATGCTCGACAAGCCCTGCCCCGGCGCCGACGCGCTCGTGCAGGCCGCCCGCCGCGGCCTGGCCTGCCTCGTGGGCGGCTTCCAGGCGTGGCCCGTCTCGCTGACGCCGCTGCTGGCGGCCCTGCGCTCAGACGAGGCCGCCGAGTTCCTCGACCCTGACGAGCTCGCCTTCGTCCGCGCCCACACGCTCGAGACCCACGTCCTCGACCCCGACACAGACCTCGCCCCGTTCCTCGAGGACCCCTCGGCCTGGGTCGTGCGCCCCTGCGCGCCCTACGCCGCGACCTCGGTGGTCGCCGGCGCCGACATGGCCACCACCGACGACTGGTGGCGCGTCCTGCTCGCCTGCGCCAGGGAGGGCGGCGTGGTCCAGCGCTCCATGCCGGGCGAGCCCGTGCGCCTCGCGGTCGGCCCCGCCGACGACGGCTCGGCCGAGGTCGTCGACGCCACCTTCATCCTCGGCCTGTACCTGCTCGGCGGCAGCTTCGCCGGCGTGTGGGCCCGCGGCGGCTGCAAGGGCGCCAACGGCGTCTGGGAGCGCCGCCTCAGGCTGGGCTGCGTCGTCGCACACGACGCGTAGCCGGGAGGCCGACGTGCGCACCAACCCACTCGCCCCCGGGCTCTCCGCCGAGCTCTCGCCCGGGTCCGCCCGCCGCGTCGCGGAGCGCCTCGCCTCCGGTCGGCTGTCGCCGTTCGCCTGCCGCGACGCCTCGGCCATCCGCCGCGACCCCTACGAGCGCGACCTTGACACGCCGGTGCGTCCCGCCTTCGTGCGCGACTCCGAGAAGATCGTCCACCTGCCCGCGTACAACCGCATGGCCGGCAAGACCCAGGTCTTCTCGTTCCGCGCCAACGACGACCTGTCGCGGCGCGGCCTGCACGTGCAGCTCGTGGCCCGCGTGGCGCGCGACATCGGGCGCGCCCTGGGCCTCAACCTCGACCTCATCGAGGCCATCGCGCTGGGCCACGACATCGGCCACACGCCCTTCGGCCACGCCGGCGAGCGCTACCTCAACGCCGCCTACCACGAGCGCACGGGCCGCTGGTTCTTCCACAACGTCCAGAGCGCCCGCGTCCTGGACGTCCTGAGCGGCCGCAACGTGAGCCTGCAGACGATTGACGGCGCCATCTGCCACAACGGCGAGTTCGAGCAGCAGGAGTTCCAGACGAGCGGCCTGGCCGAGTTCGACACCTTCGACCGCGTGGCCGCGTCGTGCCGCGACAACGGCCCCCAGGCCATCGAGCACCTGCGCCCCATGACGCTCGAGGGCTGCGTCGTGCGCGTGAGCGACATCATCGCCTACGTGGGCAAGGACCGCCAGGACGCCATCTGCGCCGGCCTCGTCGACGAGGGCGCCTTCGACGACGGCCTCGGCGGCGCCTACAACGCGTGGGCCCTCGGCGCCCTCGCTGCCGACGTCGTCGAGAGCAGCCTGGGCTCGGACCACATCGCCATGAGCGAGGAGGGCTTCAGCGAGCTGCGCCGGGCCAAGCGAGAGAACTACGAGAAGATCTACGGCTCGGCCGAGGTCGAGGGGGACTTCTCGCGCGGCGTGGGCGAGCTGTTCTGCGCGCTGTACGACCACGAGCTCGAGGCGCTGGCCTCCGGCGACGAGTCTGCCGCGATCTTCTCGCACCACATCGCGCCGCTCCAGCGCCGCCTGGGCTTCTACGGCCGCTCCTACGACTGGGAGTCCGACCCGGACCAGACCGTCGTCGACTTCGTGTCGTCGATGACCGACGACTACTTCGTGGCCACCTGCGAGGCCGTCTTCCCGCGGGCGCGCGAGCTGTTCCCGCGCCACGGGTACTTCGCCGGCGTTCGCCCCTAGGGTCCCGACGCGCTACCATGGGGGCATGGACACTCTCTTCTCGCACATAGAGCGCGCACGGCGCATGGACAACGCGCCGCTCGCCGTCCGCATGCGCCCCACGACCCTCGACGGCTACGTGGGCCAGGCGCGCGCCGTGGGCCCCGGCTCGTGGCTGCGCCGCGCGATCGAGCACGACGCGCTCTCGTCGGTCATCCTCTACGGGCCGGCCGGCACCGGCAAGACCACGCTCGCGCGCATCGTCGCGCACACCACCCACGCTGAGTTCGTCGAGGTCTCCGCCGTCACCGGCACGGTCAAGGACCTGCGCCGCGAGATCGACGCCGCACAGAGCCGCCTGCTCTCCACGGGCAGGCGCACCATCCTGTTCGTCGACGAGATCCACCGCTTCAGCCGCACCCAGCAGGACGCGCTGCTGCACGCCGTCGAGGACCGCACGGTCGTTCTCGTGGGCGCCACCACCGAGAACCCCTACTTCGAGGTCAACTCCGCGCTCATCAGCCGCAGCCGCGTCGTCGAGCTGCAGCCCCTGGGCGACGACGACATCCGCCAGCTGCTCTCGCGCGCGCTCGAGTCGCCGCAGGGCCTCGACGGTGCCTTCGAGCTGGACCCGCGCGCGGCCGACGAGATCGTCACCCTCGCCGGCGGCGACGCGCGCTCGGCGCTCACGTCGCTCGAGCTCGCGAGCCAGATGGTCGACCGCGACCCCGACGACCCGCAGGCGCCGCCCGCGACGATCCTGCCCGAGCACGTGCTCGAGGCCAACCCTCGTCGCGGCCTGCCGTACGACAAGTCCGGCGACATGCACTACGACGTGGTCTCGGCCTTCATCAAGTCCATGCGCGGCAGCGACCCCGACGCCGCGCTCTATTGGATGGCGCGCATGCTCGACGCGGGGGAGGACCCCAAGTTCGTCGCCCGCCGCATCATGGTCTGCGCCTCCGAGGACGTGGGCAACGCCGACCCGCAGGCGCTCCTCGTCGCCGAGGCGGCCTTCCGCGCCACCGAGGTCATCGGCATGCCCGAGTGCCGCATCGCCCTGGCCCAGGCGGCCACGTACCTGGCCCTCGCGCCCAAGTCCAACGCCGCCGAGGCCGGCATCGACGCCGCCCTCGACGAGGTTCGCCACGGCCCGCGCCGAGACGTCCCGTCGTACCTGCGCGACCGCCACCGCCCCGGCTCCGACGAGTACGGCGCCTACCTCTACCCGCACAACTACCCCTGCGGCTGGGTCGAGCAGCGCTATCTGCCCGAGGACCTTGAGCGCGGCGCCTTCTACCACCCCAGCCCGCGCGGCTGGGAGGCCTGGCGCGTCGACGCCTCGGCGCGCGACCGCCTCGAGAACGGCCCCCTGCGCCCGGGGCGCCCCTTGGGCCCCGCGCGGCCGTCAGACCCCGGGCGCCCCTCCGGCCCCGCGCGCCCCGAGTGACGTCTCCGGGCTTGGGTACAATGACCATTCGGGGCGCTCGCCCCGTCCGCACGCACGCCTAGGGAGGGCGCCATGAGCATCATCGACATCGCCTTGCTGGTCCTCGTCATCGTCGCCGTCGTCGCGCTGGTCGAGCTCGTGCTCGCCCTGCGCACGGCGAGAAGGACGGTCGAGCAGGTGGGGGCCTCCGCAAACGAGGTCATCTCGCAGGCCCAGCCGGTCGTCGCCAAGCTCGACGGCATCGTCGACGAGCTCGAGCCCGCCGCCAAGCAGCTGCCGTCCCTCGTCGAGGGCATCGACCGCGCCGTCGCCACCGCCAACGAGTCCCTGACGCGCGTCAACGGCATCCTCGAGGATGTCTCCGAGGTCTCCGGCACCGCGTCGAGCGTGAGCGGCGTCGTCTCGCACGCCGCCCAGAGCGCCGCGTCCGGCGTCGCGAGCGTCGTGTCGCGCCTGGCCGGCCACGGCCGCGCCGAGCAGGGCCCGGCCCTCGAGGGCGCTCAGCCCCACGAGCGCGCCGACGCCGACGCGCCCGCGCGTCAGGAGGCCCCCGCGCCCACGAGCTACGTGGACTACGACCAGGTGTCCGGCTCCGACCAGGCCCACGGCGGCCCGGCCGCCGGCGACGAGAAGACCGCGGAGTAGGAGCAGACATGGACCAGAAGAGCGTGTTCCTCGGCGTCCCCGCCGAGCCCGAGTTCGCCCGCGTCGTCCGCATGACCGCCGCGTCGCTCGCGGCCGACTGCGACCTGGGCGTCGAGGACGTCGAGGACGTCCGCATGATCGCCGAGGAGGGCTTCGTCCTGTCGTGCGCCACCGCGCCCGACGCCGTCGACGTGCGCTTCTCGCTGGAGCCCGGCGTCGTGGCCATGGACTTCCCGCTGGGCGCCGCCATGCCCCAGGACGACTCCCTCGACCTCGTCATGGCCCTTCTCGACGCCGTGTGCGACGTCCTGAGCGTCGCCGACGCCGACGACGGGCGCACCCTGCACCTCGAGAAGCGCCGGGCGGGCGATGCCCATGGCGAGTAGCGACGTCGAGCGCACGCGCGCCTCGCGCCTGGCCCGCCGCGTGCCGCAGGGCAAGGCGGCCTGGGACAAGGAGCGCACCCGCGAGCTGTTCCGCCTGTACAAGGAGGAGGGCGACGAGGAGGCGCGCGAGCAGCTCATCGTGAGCCACCTCAACCTCGTCCGCTTCCTCGCGTCCAAGTTCAAGAACCGCGGCGAGAGCCTCGAGGACCTCGTCCAGGTGGGCACCATCGGCCTCATCAAGGCGATCGACCGCTTCGACCCGTCGCGCGGGCTCGAGTTCACCACGTACGCCACGCCCACCGTCATGGGCGAGATCAAGCGCCACTTCCGCGACAAGGGCTGGTCCGTGCGCGTGCCGCGCCGCCTCCAGGAGCTGTCGGCCAAGGTCAACCAGGCCACCGACGAGCTCACCCGCGAGCTGCAGCGCAGCCCCTCGGTCGCCGAGGTCGCCGAGCACCTCGACGCCAGCGTCGACGAGGTGCTCGAGGCGATGGAGTCCTCGAGCGCCTACAGCTCCGTGCCCCTCGAGGGCGGCGGCGCCGGCGACGATGACGACGCCCCCTCGGTCCTCGACCACTACGGGGTCGAGGACTCCGAGCTCGAGGGCTCCGACGACCGCATGGTCCTCGAGGACGCCATCGCGGACTTCTCGCCGCGCGAGAGGGACGTCATCCGCATGCGCTTCGTCGACGGGCTGACGCAGGTCGAGATCGCCGAGCGCCTCGGCATCTCGCAGGTGCAGGTCTCACGCCTGCTCAGGCGCACGCTTCGCAGGATCCAGGAGAAGATCGACCCACAGGGCGCCGCGCGCTAGCGGGCCCGGGAGAGGAGCCACGTGCAGGACGCAGATTCTCGCAGGGAGGGGGCGGCGGCGCGCACGCGCGTCGCGTTCCTCAAGGTCTGGACCGTCATCGGTGCGCTGGTGCTTGCGTCCGTCGCCGTCTGGGGCCTGGGCAGGCTCTCCGACGTCGTGCTGTTCCTCTCGCTCGGCTGCGTCATCGCGTACGTGGCCTCGCCGCTGGTCAACGCCATGTCGCGCCATCACGTGCCGCGCGGCCTGGCGTCGATCCTGGGCCTGGTGGTCGTGCTCCTCGGCGTCCTGCTCACCTTCGTGCTGGTCATCCCGCTGTTCTTCTCGCAGATGTCCGAGCTGCTGCGCGAGATGCCCGCCCGCATCGCCGAGATCGGCTCCTGGTTCGCCTCGCTCGAGCAGGACTACCAGCTCTTCGCGCTGGTGAGCCAGTACTTCGACGTCTCCGAGCTCGTCCGCACGCTCCAGGCCGGCCTCACCCAGCTCGTCACCACGCTGCTGTCCGCCATCGGCTCGGGCATCGTGCCGGCGGTCACCAACTTCGCCTCCACGGTCTTCGTCGTCTTCCTGAGCCTGGTCCTGGCCTTCTGGATCGTGTGCGACTACCCGGCCATCAACGACGAGATCTGCCGCGTCCTGGGCCCGGCGCGCTCTCGCGACTACCGCGTCATGCTCGCCGTTACCACGCGCTCCGTGGGCGGCTACCTGCGCACCACGGTCATCGACTCGCTCATCCAGGGCACCCTCGCCGGCATCGGCTTCGCGCTGGCGGGCCACCCCTACGCCGGCATCATGGGCGTGCTGTCCGGCGTGCTCAACTTCGTGCCGGTGGTCGGCCCGTCCGTCTCGGCCGTCATCGCCGCGGGCATCGCGCTGCTCTACAGCCCGGCCATGGCCTTCTGGACCGTCGTCGCGGCGGTGCTGTCGCAAAACGTCACCGACAACCTCATCGTGCCGCGCATCAACCAGTCCACGATGCAGATCCACCCCGTGATGTCGCTGACCGCCATCATGCTGGGCTCCACGCTTATGGGCCCGCTCGGCATGATCGTCGCGATCCCGCTGTGCGCCATGGTCAAGAGCCTCTTCATCTACTACTTCGAGGTCCGTACCGGCACGCAGGTCGTCAGCTACGACGGCGCCCTCTTCAAGGGCACGCCCTACCTGGACGCCGACGGTGGCCCCGCGCCCGCCTGCGACGCCCTGGGCGACGAGGGCGTCTCGGTCGACGCCGCCACGCTGGGCCCGGACGCCGCCGCGCAGGTCGTGCCCGCGCCGCGCCCCGCGTTGGCCGTGAGCCGCGCCGCCGGGGCCCTGCGCTCGCTCTGGCGCCGACGCTAGCCCCCCTCGCCGGCTCCGGAGGCGCCCCGGCCCCCACGGCGCGTGACCCCATCGCAGCACCCCCGTCGCGGCACCCCCATCGCAGCACCCCCCATGGGCCCCTTGCGCGCCACCGGCGCGGGAGGGGGCCATCTGCGCTATCATTGCGAAGTTGAAGCAAAACGTACCCGAGTGGGGGAGACCCATGAGCGCAGCCGACTACAAGACCATGACCACCGCGCAGATCCGCGAGGACTTCCTGCGCTTCTTCGAGGGCAAGGGGTGCCGCCTCTACCCGTCGTCGTCCCTGGTTCCCGACGACCCGTCGCTGCTGCTGGCCAACGCCGGCATGAACCAGTTCAAGGAGTACTACCAGGGCTCCAAGACCATGGACGCCATCGGCGCCTGCTCCTGCCAGAAGTGCCTGCGCACCAACGACATCGACAACATCGGCGACTCCCGCCACCTGTCGTTCTTCGAGATGCTCGGCAACTTCTCCTTCGGGGGCTACACCAAGGAGAACGCCATCGAGTGGGCCTTCGAGTTCATCACGAGCCCCGAGCACCTCGGTCTTCCGCTCGACCGTCTCTACATGACGGTCTACGAGAACGACGACGAGGCCATCGAGCTCTGGCACAAGCAGGGCGTCGCCTACGACCACATCTCCCGCCTCGGCGAGGAGGACAACTTCTGGGCCGCCGGCCCCACCGGCCCCTGCGGCCCGTGCTCCGAGATCTACTTCGACCTCGGCGAGGAGGTCGGCTGCGGATGCCCGGACTGTGCGCCCGGCTGCGACTGCGACCGCTTCCTGGAGT
>CALCDK010000033.1 GCA_937900605.1 uncultured Olsenella sp. | reverse complement strand
TGTTGAGCGGGGCGGGGAAGCGGCCGCCGCGGTGGGCGAAGACGGTGCCGGCGTGCTGGTTGACCGGCATGACCGGGGCGGAGCCGAACAGGCCGCCGAACTCCAGCATGTCGCCCTCCTTGCGGCCGATGGCCGGGATGAGGCGGACGGCGGTGGTCTTGGTGTTGATGACGCCGATGGCCATCTCGTCGGCGATGATGCCGGCGATCGTCTCGACGGAGGTGTCGCCCGGGACGGCGATCATGTCGAGGCCCACGGAGCACACGCAGGTCATGGCCTCGAGCTTCTCCAGCGAGAGCGCGCCGTCGACGGCCGCGCGGATCATGCCGGCGTCCTCGGACACCGGGATGAAGGCGCCGGACAGGCCGCCCACGGACGACGACGCCATGACGCCGCCCTTCTTGACGCAGTCGTTGAGGAGCGCGAGCGCCGCGGTGGTGCCGGGGCCGCCGCACTGGCCGACGCCGATGGTCTCCAGGATCTGGGCCACGGAGTCGCCGGCCGCGGGGGTGGGGGCCAGCGAGAGGTCGACGATGCCCTTCTCGACGCCCAGGCGGTGGCTGGCCTCGCGGCTCACGAGCTCGCCGGCGCGGGTGATCTTGAAGGCGGTCTGCTTGATCTTCTCGGCGACCTCCATGAGGCTGGCCTCGGCGGGCAGCTCGGCGAGGGCCGCGGCCATGACGCCCGGGGCGGCGCCGTAGCAGTCGATGTCCTGGGTGCGGCGGGCGCACTCGAGGATGGTCTGCGCGGAGAGCAGCACGGCGTCCATGTTGATGCCCGCGCGCGTGGACGCGATGTTGAGCGAGGAGCAGATGCGCGTGGTGGAGGACAGCGCGTCGGGGATCGAGTCGATCAGGCGGCGGTCGGTGTTGCCGATGCCCTTCTGGACGAGCGCGGAGAAGCCGCCCATGAAGTCGATGCCCAGGGTCTCGGCGGCGCGGTCCATGGCATGGGCGACGGGCGAGAGGTCCTGGTCGGGGCAGGCGGCGCAGATCTGGGCGACCGGCGTGACGGAGACGCGCTTGTTGGCGATGGGGATGCCGTACTCGGCCTCGAGGTCCTCGGCGGTCTCGACGAGGTGCTCGGCAGTGCGCGTGATCTTGTCGTAGACCTTGTCGCACATGCGGCCCATGTCCTCGTCGGCGCAGCCGAGCAGGGAGATGCCCATGGTGATGGTGCGCAGGTCGAGGTTCTGCTCAGAGACCATGGAGAGGGTCTCGGCGACCTCCCGGGGGGTGATTTCCATGCGAGCCTTTCGTCCGATGTTGTGTGCGGTGCCATTATAGCCGCGCGTGTGGGGCCGACATGGGCCGGCGAGAAGGGCCGGGGGCACGGGGCGAGAAGGACGCCAGCCGGGTGCGCGCGGCAGGCGCCGGCCTGGACGTGCGGCAGGCGACGGCCGGGTGCGCGCGGCGGCCGCCGGGGCGCGCCGTGCGTGCGTTCCGGCGGAGCCGGGCTACTCCTCGGGCGAGGCCAGGAGCAGGTTCAGGTAGAAGACCCCGTCGTGCTCGCCGCAGTGCAGGCTGCCGCCGTAGCGCGCGACGGTGGCGCGCATCGATCGCATGCCGAAGCCGTGGTTGGCGCGGTCGGGCTTCGTGGTCACGGGCAGCCCCTCCTCGAACCGGGGCATCTGCGCACAGTAGTTCTCGACGCTCACGGCGACCATGCGGCCGCGTCGGCTCACCGAGAGGCTGATGGTGCGCCGCTCGGGGTCGCTCACGCCGCGGGTGGCCTCGATGGCGTTGTCCAGGGCGTTGCCGAACAGCGAGTAGATGTCGGCCGCCTTCATGAACCCCAGCGCTGCGCCGTCGGCGATGACGGACAGCACGATGCCCTCGCTCGAGCACGCGAGGCCCTTCTCGGTGAGGATGGTGTCCAGCGCCTCGTTGCCGGTCTCGATCACGGAGTCGTAGACGTTGACCTCGTTGGCGATGTCGCGCAGCACGGCCGGGTCGACGACCGCCCCGGCCTCGCCGAGCTGGCGAATCTGGTGGCGGATGTCGTGGCACTTGATGTTGATGGCCTCGATGTTGGAGCGGGAGAGCTGGTACTGGCGCTCGCGCTCGGCCAGCAGGCGCTCGGTCTCCGCGCGCACCTCGCGCTGGTGCGTGGCGTAGAGCAGCTCGTACTCCGAGAAGAGCACGAACACGCAGATGAGCGCGAACAGCATGCGCAGCAGCATGATGTCGTGGAAGCGCGCCCCCGAGAGCGTGAGGTCCTTGATGACGAGGTCGAGGCCGATGATCACGACGATGACCGCCGCGAGCATGAGCAGCATGAGGCGGTTCTCGGAGCCGAGGAGGCCGTCCTTGTCGATGCGCCTCACGAACGCGAAGTAGCCGACGGTGTACACCACCACGGGGACCCCGAAGGTCACGAGCGAGGCGAGCGGCTCGGCGAGCGGCGTGGTGGCCCGGCCGGTGATGCCCAGCTGGAGCAGGACGACGAGGCCGCTCGCGAGGTTCTGCAGGGTGTAGCCCGTCGTGGCGCAGAAGATCGCCGTCCACGGGCCCACGTCGCACACCGCGTGGATCGCGACCACGAAGAAGACCAGCAGGAGGCTGAAGACGAGAAACGCCTGGGTGACGTCGAGCCCGGTGACCGCTCCGGTGGCAAGGGGCACCACGGCGAGGGACATCAGGGCCCCGACCGCCAGGGCGAGCGCGGGCGCCCAGTGGCGGCGTCGCGGCAGTCGGTGGGTGAGCAGCACGATGGGGACGAGCAGCTGCAGCGCGACCTCGACCGACCACCACGTGTCGAAGAACCCCCTCATCTACGTACCTCCGCCCCTCTCGTCGTGTCTGGTATCGCCGTGCCGCCCCGCGGCGCGGGGCCGGCGGTCGCATGCGCGACGTGTGCCGCGTCCGCCCGTCGCCGTGCTAGCGGCGACCGCCCAGGTAGTCCGTGACCGCCTCGGTCACCTCGCGCTTGCGCGCGCGGGAGATGCGCAGGACGTCGCCGGTGACCATGGTGAGGTCGCTGCCCCTGAGCAGGGAGATCTTGTCCATGTTGGCCAGGCAGCTCTTGGACACGCGGACCATGGGGGCGTCGCGGAGGTCCTCCTCGAGGGCTGCCAGGGTGCCACGGGCCTCGAGGGGCTGCTCGTCCTCCAGGTGGTAGGTGAGGCGATGGCCGGTGACCTCGACGTAGGCGAGCGACGAGACGCCCACCACCCGCATGCCGTCGTCGGTGGGGATCATGATGGTGCGGTGCGCGGTCTGCCGAAGCGTGCGCAGGGCGCGGTCGAGGTTCATGGAGAGGCTGCCGTAGGTGGCCGGCTTGACGATGAAGCCCGTGGCACCGACCTCGTAGCCCCTCACCGCGTACTTGGCCAGGTTGGTCACGAAGATGATGGGGATCGTCTCGTCGCACACGCGCAGGAGCCCCGCGGCCTCCATGCCGTTGATCCCGGGCATGTCAATGTCAAGGAAGCAGAGGTCATAGCGGCTCTTGTCCGAGAGGAGCTCCATGGCCGAGGCGTGCCACGTGATCTGGAACTCCTCGCCGTGGACCTCGGCGTAGCGGCGCAGCAGCGCGCTGAGGCGCTCGGCCTCCTCGGCCTCGTCCTCCACCACCACGACCCGGTACATGGACCTCACCCCTCTGACGTGCGATTCCTTGGGACAGCTGCATACAGTACCATCCGCGCGCGGCCTGGGGGTCGCAGTTTTCTTCCAGCTGGCAACCACGGCGACGACGCGCGAGCCGCCCGCGCCCGCCGGGCGCGATGCCCGTGCAG
>CALCDK010000032.1 GCA_937900605.1 uncultured Olsenella sp. | reverse complement strand
TCGGACCGGCGGAAATGAGGGACGTGGCCTCACCAAGGTTGACGATGCGTCCGGCAAGGTAGTCATTCAAGACGCGGCGAAGCTCGTCGGCGGTCTGGAAGCGCTCCGCGGGATTCTTGCGCATGCACTTGAGGATGATGCCCTCGAGGGTTGCGTCGACGTTGGGATTAACCTGGCTGGGCGGAACAGGCTGCTCGTTGACCTGCTTGAGGGCAACGGAGATGGCGTCGTCGCCATCGAAGGGAACGCGGCCCGTCGCGGCCTCATACATGACGATGCCGAGGGAGTAGAGGTCGGAGGTGGGCCCAAGCTCCTTACCCTGCGTCTGCTCGGGGGAGACGTAGTGGGCAGTGCCGAGCACGGAGTTATCGGCCGTGAGGTGACTGTTCTTGGCGCGAGCGATGCCAAAGTCCATCACCTTGATGTTGCCGTCGGGCTGCACCATGATGTTCTGCGGCTTGATGTCGCGGTGGATGATGTCGTGGCGGTGCGCCACGGACAGGGCCTGGGCGATCTGCGAGCCGATCTGGGCGACCTTCTTGCAGTCGAGGGCGCCGTGCTTGCGGATGCCGCTCTTGAGGTCGGTGCCACGTAGGTACTCCATGACGATGTAGTAGGTGTCGGCGTCCTTGCCCCAGTCGTAGACGCTCACGATGTACGGGCTCTGCAGCGCCGCGGCGGCCTGGGCCTCCTGCTTGAAGCGGGCGGCGAAGGACGGGTCCGTCGCGTACTGCGGCAGCATCGTCTTGATTGCGACGGTGCGGCCGAGGACCTGGTCGGTGCCCCTGAACACCGTGGCCATGCCACCCGTGCCGATCTTGTCCTGGACCTGGTAGCGTCCCCCGAGAAGCTTGCCTGGCATGTTCTCTCCTTGTCTGTCGCGGCGCGTGCCGCGTTGGTGATCGTGTGTGTCGCGTCCCGACCAGGGGTCAGGTGGTGGTGTCGCTCGTGCGGGCCTCTGCGGTGTCCTCCATGGGCGGCCCCTAGTTCCCGGCGCCCGACGACTGGACGGTGAGCGAGGCGGCCAGGACCTTGCCGGCCAGCGCGGCCGCGAAGCCCTCGACGTCCTCGCCGTGTCCCTCGACGCAGACCGAGATGACGAGCGTCGGGTTGTCGTACGGGGCGAAGCCGATGAAGAACGCGTTGATGTTGCCACTCTCGACCTGTGCCGTGCCCGTCTTTCCGGCGACCTGCGTCCCCTGGATCTGTGCGCGGCGACCGGTGCCATGGTCCACGACTCCGAGCATGGCCGACTTGACGTCGTCGGCGGTGCGCGCCGAGACGACCTGGCCCAGCGAGCGCGGTGCCGTCTTGGACACCGTGGCGCCGGTGGGCGCCAGGACGTGGTCGACCACGAACGGGTCCATGGCGATGCCGCCGTTGGCGATGGTCTGCGCGACGACCGCGTTCTGCATGACCGTGACCTGCGGCCCGGCGGGGCTCGCGTGCTGGCCGACGGGCTGGCCGCAGGCCGCCCACGCGGTCTCCCACTCGGTCATCTCGGCCGGGTCGGGCATGAGCGACGGCAGGCAGGAGAAGTCCTGTCCCAGCGCGCGCCCGTAGCCGAAGGCGTTGGCGTACTTGACGAGCGTCTCGGGGCCCACGCGCACGCCCAGCTGGCCGAAGGCCGTGTTGGACGAGAGGACCAGGGCCTCCTTGAGCGAGGGGGTGCCGTAGTCGTTGTGGGCGTAGTTGCTCACCTCGGCGCCGCCTATCTGCAGCGACGGTGGGGCGCTGATGGTGTCGGTGAGCTTGGCGGTGCCGGAGTCCAGGGCCGCAGAGAGCGTGACGGCCTTGAACGTCGAGCCCGGCGAGTAGAGCGCCTGCGTGGTGCGGTCGAGCAGCTGCCCGCCGGTGGCGGTGGCCATGACGGAAGGCAGGTCCTCGACGCGGTAGCTGGGCGAGGACGCGCGGGCCAGGACGGCGCCGGTCTTGGGGTCCAGGACCACGATGGCGCCGGTGTAGCCCGACAGGGCGTTCTCTGCGGCGCGCTGGATCTGCGAGTTGATGGTGAGCGCCACGGTGGAGCCAGACTGCTTGATGCCGGCGAGCGAGTTGATCGCGCTCTTCCACGTGGAGTAGTCGGCGTGGCCGGTGAGGGTCTCGTTCATCGACGCCTCGACGCCGGTGGTGCCGTACTGGGTCGAGATGTAGCCCACGGTGTGGCGCGCCAGCTCGCCCTGCGGGTAGGAGCGCACGAAGGTGCCGTCGGGCTGCTCGACGCTCTCGGCCAGGGTCACGCCGTCGGACGTGATGATGGCGCCGCGCTGCACGTAGGCGCTGCGGGCGATGGTGTGGTTGTTGTTGGGCAGCGCCTGGATGCGCGCCGCGTCGACCTCCTGCACGTACGTGAGGTTGGCCACGAGCGCGACGAACAGCAGCGAGAAGACCGTGATGAGCCTGGTGAGGCGCTTGCCCAGGGCCACGCGGCCCAGGACGCCGGACTCGGCCGTCTGCAGACCGAAGCTGCCGCGCGCGTGACGGCCGTGGACGACGCCCGCCGCGGCGTGCGCGCCGGCGCGGCCCATGGCCCCGACGATGCCCCTCTCGCCCGTGCCGTCCGCCTGAACGCCTGACTTGAGCTCTGCCTCGCGGCCCGTGCCCTCGTCGCCGGCGCGCAGCAGCAGCGCCACGACGATGAAGCTTGCGAGCAGCGACGTGCCGCCCTGGCTCATGAACGGCAGGGTGACGCCGGTCAGGGGCAGCAGCTTGGTGACGCCGCCAACGATGAGGAACGCCTGGAACGAGATGACGCACGTGAGGCCGACGGCCGCGAACGCGGAGGAGTCGGACTTGGCGCGCGCCGCGGTGGCCAGGCCCCTGACGCAGAAGAGCAGGAAGAGGATGAGGACGGCAGAGCCGCCGAGCAGGCCCATCTCCTCGGCGATGGCCGAGAAGATGAAGTCGGACTCGACGACGGGGATGAGCGTGGGCATGCCCTTGCCGATACCGGTGCCCACCAGGCCGCCGTCGGCCAGCGAGTAGAGCGACTGGACGATCTGGTAGCCGCCCCCGGACGCCGCCGACCACGGGTCGAGCCAGATGTTGACGCGGTTCTGGACGTGCCCGAAGAGGAAGTAGCACGCGACGCCGCCCACGGCGAGAAGCGCCAGGCTGACGAAGACGTAGCTGGCGCGACCGGTGGTGACGTAGAGCATGACGACGAAGAACACGAAGAACAGCAGGGCGCTGCCGAGGTCCTTCTCGAAGACCACGATGAGCAGGCTGATGCCCCACATGATGAGCAGCGGCCACAGCATGCGCAGCGGCGGGAGCCTGAAGGGCCCGAAGCGGCGCGTGGAGGCGGAGAGGGCCTCTCGGTTGATGGCCAGGTAGAACGCGAGGAACAGGACCACGAGGATCTTGGCGAACTCGCCCGGCTGGAAGCCGAAGCCGCCGATGACGACCCACAGCTTGGCGCCGCCGCGCTCGGTGCCCACGATCATGGGCAGCAGGAGCAGCACGACGCCGACGAGGCCGAGCGTGTACTTGTAGTGCGCGATGCTGTCGAGGTCGCGCACCACGAAGAGCACGACCACCATGGCGGCCACCGAGACGAACAGCCACACGACCTGGCTCATGGCGAGGTCGGGCGCGAGCCTGGTCAGGAACGTGATGCCGATGCCCGACAGCGTGAAGACGATCGGCAGGATCGCCGGGTCGGCCGCCGGCGCGAGCCAGCGGATGGCCAGGTGCGCCGCGGCGAAGGCCGCGAACAGGCCCAGGGGCACCGCCAGCGTGGACAGCGTGAGGGGCACGTGGGAGTTGACCACGTACATGGCGTAGAGGAGAAGGACCGGCACGGCGGCAAGGACCAGCAGGAACAGCTCCGTGTTGCGGCGGGCCTCTGTGACGTGCCGTCGAGGGCGGCGGAGCCGATGGCGCTCGCCTGTGCACGGGACTGCGCGCCGGCGTAGCGACGACTGGAGCGTCGGGAGCCCAGCATGCTACTCGCCTCCGTTCTGGTTGGTGGTCGTGTCGGGCACGACGGGGATGGACGGGTCGTGCCCGGCGGGCTGGCCGTCGGGGCCGCGGTCGACGTCGTCGGTGGGGATGACGGTCTGGCCGCTGGGGATGCCGTTGGAGCGCGCGTCGTCGGCGATCTGGGCCGCCTTGTCCTTCTCGGCGTCGATCTGCTGGCGGTAGGAGTCGAGCGTGCGCAGGGCGGTCTGCTCGTCGGGGACGCGGATGCCCTCGTGGAGCTGGGACTGGACCGAGGTCGGCAGGTCGCTCACCAGCACGGAGCTGGGGTCGACGAGGCGGTTGAGGTCGATGCCCATGAGGTCGGCGTTGATGCCGCGGTAGATGGCCACGGTGTCGCCGTCGATGCCGAGGTACCACTCGGTGTTGACGAAGGCGAACACGGCGACGGCCGCCGCCGCCAGGCAGGCGACGAGGATTCCGAGCACACCGGCGCCGCGCCTGATGAGGTGGCGGCGCTGGGCCTCGGCCACGCCGTCGTCGAGGACGTCGACGACCACGACGGTCACGTTGTCGGATCCGCCCGCGGTGAGCGCAGCGGCGACGAGGTTGTCGGCGGCCTGCTGCGGCGTGGCGGACGAGACGGCGAGGGACTCGATCTGGTCGTCGGGGACCATGGAGGACAGGCCGTCGGAGCACAGGATGACACGGTCGCCCTCGGAGACCTCCAGGGTGAAGTGGTCCGCGTACATGTCCGGGTCCGAGCCCAGCGCGCGCGTGATGATGGAGCGCGAGGGGTGCGTGCGGGCCTCGTCGGCCGTGATCTGGCCGGAGTCGACGAGCTCCTCGACGTAGGAGTGGTCGTGCGTGATGCGCACGAGCGTGCCGTGGTGCAGCACGTAGACGCGAGAGTCGCCCACGTGGGCCACGGCCATGCGGTCCTTCTCGATGAGCACGGCGCTGGCGGTGCAGCCCATGCCGGGCTTGCCCACGCCGTCCTCGGCCCCCTTGATGACGGCCTTGTTGGCGGCCTCGACGGCGGCGCCGAGAAGGACGTCGTCGGCGGTGCCGGGGCCCTTCTCGGCGATGGCCTCGACCGCGATGGAGCTGGCGACCTCGCCGGCCGCGTGGCCGCCCATGCCGTCGGACACGGCGAAGAGCGGGGCCCTCATGAGGAAGGAGTCCTCGTTGTGGCCGCGGACGAGGCCCACGTCGCTGCGGGCGCCCCAGGATATGTACTCGTTGGAGCCAGAAACGACGTCCGCGCCGGAACGTCCCTGGACGGGGATCTCGGCGCGGCCGGGAGCGTTGGCGGGCTCCATGTGCGATGGCATCTGCGTTCCCTCGGTCATCCGCGGCTCACCTTCATGATGGTGTCGCCGACCTGGACCTCGTCGGAGTCTCGCAGGGTGACGGGCTGGTCGATGGGGTGGCCGTTGACCAGGGTCCCGTTGGTGGAGCCCAGGTCCTCGAGGACGAGCGCCGGGCCCTGGAGGGTGAGGCGCGCGTGGGTGCTCGAGACGTACGGCTCGTCGATGACGATGTCGGACGAGGGCGAGCGGCCGATGACGACCGGGCCCAGGATGTCGACGTGCAGGCCGCGCAGGGAGCGCTGGCCCTTCTCGACGTCGATCGCCCAGATGGCGGAGTCGCGGCGCTGGCCCTTGACGAGGCCCACGCCCGTGCGCATCACGGCGAAGAGGAAGACGTAGAGGACGACGACGAGCAGGATGCGCCCGAGGAACAAGACGAGGTCGATCATTGCAGGGTCCCCCTGAACTCGAAGGTGCTGAGGCCGAAGGTGAGCAGGTCGCCGCTGCGCAGCGGGCAGCGGGTGATGCGGCGGTTGTTCACCAACGTGCCGTTCGTCGAGTTGAGGTCCTCGATGGACCAGTCGGTGCCGGTGAAGGTGAGCTGCGCATGGCGGCGGGAAACGTTGGGGTCGCGCAGGACGATCTGCGCCTGGGAGCGCTCGCGCCCGATGATGGCGCTGGGCGCCTTTGCGGTGAAGGTCTGGCCGGTCTGACGGTCGATGAGCATGCAGGTGGCCGCCGGCCTGGGCGCGTTGGCCTGCATGTACGGGGATGCCGCGACGGTGGCGCCGGGCTCCGGGGCGCCGGCGGGCGCGGAAGAGGTCCCGGCCGCGGCGGCACCTGCCACGCCGGCGGCAGCGGCCGCGGCGACGGCGGGCGCGGGGGCGGCGTCGACGGACGGGATGGCGCGGCGGCGCGTCTGGGGCACGGGGATGCCCGCGGGGCGCGCATCGGGGCTCACGAGCGGGGCGCCCGCCATGGCGACGGGCATGGGGGTGGACTCGGACGCCGAGGCGACGGGCGCCGGGGCGGAGTCGAGGAAGTCCATGGGGATGACGTCGAGGCCCGCGGACGCGGAGGCGCCGGTGCCGCCGAGGGCGTCGTACGCGCCGGCCGCGGCCGGGATGGGTGCGGCCGGCGGCGCCGGAGCGGGTGCCGGAGCGGGGGCCGGAGCGGGGGCCGCCGCGCCACGGTGCAGCTGGGCCGCCGCGCCGCCGACGCTGGAGTTGCCGCCCAGGAAGGCGCGCTCCTCCTCGCGCAGGCGCGCGAGCGTCTTGGCGTCGACGTTCTCGGCGAACACGGCGAACTTGCCGGAGCGCAGCGAGGGGTCGACCATGAAGCGCACGAGCGGGCTGCCCACGAAGGAGTAGCCGCGCTTCTGCGCCTGGGCCTGCACGAACGAGGCGGTCTCGTAGGTGATCTGCTCGTAGAGCGGCCGCATCAGGGAGTCGTCGGACGCGGAGACGAGCACGGTGTAGAGCGCGGGCGCGGTGTCGACCCCGTCGATCTCGTAGGTCTCGGCCTCCATCTCGCGCGCGGCGCGCTTGGCGAGCTTCTTGAACGAGAAGGGCTCGGTGTAGCCCTGCGGCGCGGCGCCGAAGACGGAGCCGATGCGTCCCTCGAAATCACTCAGAAAGCTCACCTATTCCTCGCCTTCATGGTCCTTTGGGAGCGGGCCTCTCAGGACAGTCGCGATGCACAGAAACACAAACAAGAGTACCGCAATGACGGCAAACGCCCCGATGGGGGCGGCCGATATACCGCCATTCTCCACCACGTTCCCCGCCACGGCGCCGCCCACGACGCCGGCGAGCGCGACCGCCTGCCCCGCGAGGCCCGACCGCACCGACCCGCGCCGCGTCAGAGCCGCGCCCACCAGCGCGCCCGCGCAGGCGCCGAGAAGCGCCGCCCACGTGCCTGCGGACGTCCACGCCTCGAACAGCCGCACGAGGGCCGGCGTCGCCGAGAAGCCCTCCTCGGCGCAGGCCCGGAACAGCGTGCCCAGCGCGAAGCCCCCGGCGGCCGTGGCCGTCGCGGCGAGGGGCCGCATGCCGTACGCGGCGACGAGCGCGGCGCCGCCGGGGCAGGGCAGGCAGCACGGGGCGAGAAGCGCCGCCGTCCCCGTGCGGCCGCGTCTCCCCGCCCGCAGCCACCACAGCGCCACCGCGGCGCCGACGGCGAAGGCGACCGGGAACGACGCCGGCGTGGGCCGTACCGCGAGAAGGGCCCAGCACAGCGCGATCGCGGCGAGCGGCGCGCCCAGCGGCGGCAGCAGCGCCGTCGCGCCGGCGGCCACCAGCGAGACGGCCATGGCGTGGGGCGCCGCGTCGGGGACGTTCGGCAGCGTCGCGGCCAGGGCCCCCAGCGTGCACAGGGCGCTCGTCGCGCGCTCGGCCACCGGCGCCGCCCAGGGGTGCAGGGTCGAGAGGGGCAGGCGCCCCGGGCGCCATGGCCGGTCCGCGCCGTCGTCGGCGGACGCCTGGCCGACCAGGTCGGACAGCGACTCTCGCCCCTCCTCGGGGCTGCCGAGCAGCGGCACCAGCTCGTCGGCGAGGGCGTCGACGGACGAGGGGCGCCCGGCGGCCTCGGGGGCCAGCGCGGCGAGCAGGACGTCATGGACGCGGGATGGGAGGTCGGGGCAGTCGCGCACGAGGCGGCGGGAGGGTCCGCGGCGGATGAGGTCGAGCGAGGCCGCGGCCGTGGGCGCGACGAAGGGCGCGCGGCCCGAGAGCGCCTGCCACGTGACGGCGGCCAGCGCGAAGACGTCGGCGCGCTCGTCCACCATGAGGCCCTGGACCTGCTCGGGCGGCATGTAGCCCACGGTGCCCCCGCGGGCGCCGCCGTAGCCGGCCGCCGAGGCGAGCGAGGCCATGCCGAAGTCGGCGAGCTTCACGGTCCCGGAGCGGTCGACGAGGATGTTGGTCGGCTTGATGTCGAGGTGCAGCACGCGGTTCTCGTGGGCGAAGCGCAGCGCGGAGGCCACCTGGGACAGCAGGTGGGCGCACTCGTCGCCGGTGAGCCTGCCGCCCTCGACGCGCGAGAGGAGCTCGGCCAGGTTGAGGCCGTCGACGTACTCCATGACGATGTACGCGAAGGCCTCGTCGTGGTGGAAGTCGTGGACGGCCACGATGTTGGGGTGCCCCAGCATGCAGGCGGTCCTCGCCTCGCGCAGGGCCTCGTCGGCGCTCGAGCCGTCCGCGCCCGACAGCGGCAGGCGCTTGATGGCCACGCGTCGCTGCAGGATCGTGTCCCAGCAGGCGCAGACGACGCCGAAGCCGCCGGTTCGGTCCTCGGACAGGACGCGGTAGCGGCCCATGAGGAGCTCCGGGAGGGCGGGCGCGCCCGGCGTGCGGCCGCCGGCCCCCTCGCGGGGGACGGTGATCTGCTGGTCAGTGGGCCGGTCCTGCGGCATGCTGCGACCTCCCCGGGCTTCTAGCGGGCTCCATCGGTCTGGTCATTCTACCCCGTCGGATTTTTTCGAAAATGACGTTGCGCGGACAGTTGGCGTGCGTTACTATGGAAAAACACGCGGGCGTGGCGGAATTGGCAGACGCGTACGGTTCAGGTCCGTATGGGGGCAACCCCGTGGAGGTTCAAGTCCTCTCGCCCGCACCATGATGAAGACGCCCCCGGCTTCGGTCGGGGGCTTTTTCGTGTCTCGGCACCATGGGGCCACGGCGAGGGTGCGTGCCGGCCGGACGCGCTAGGCGTCCGCGTCCTCGTCGTCCTCGTCGTCCCCGAAGAGGCCCCAGCCCTCGTCGTCGGGGTCCTTCTCGTGGTTGAAGTAGCGGCGCTTGGTGGTGCGCTCCATCACCAGGGCGATGACGAGGCACACGACGATTCCGCCCGCGATCAGGCAGATGACGCCGGTCTTGTCGTTGAAGAGCCAGGTGAAGAAGTCCCCGATGCCCTGCATGCGCTGCCTCCTGACAACTCGTCGGTTTTACCCGCACAAGTATATACTTGTGGAACTGCCGCGCCGACGCGCGGGGAAGGTGAACCACAGACGCTAGGAGCCAGCATGCTCGACATCAAGTTCGTTCGCGAGAACCCCGACCTCGTCGACAGGTCCTGCGAGTCCCGCCAGAACGCGCACTGGGATCGCGAGAAGTTCTTCGAGCTTGACGAGGAGCGCCGCTCCGTCATCTCCGAGGTCGAGAAGCTCCAGGCCGAGCGCAACGCCGTCTCCAAGCAGGTCGGCCAGCTCATGCGCGAGGGCAGGCGCGAGGAGGCCGAGGCCGCCAAGGCCCAGGTCGCGGCCAACAAGGAGCGCATCTCCCAGCTCGACGAGCGCCGCAACGAGGTCGAGGGCGCCCTCTTCGACCTGGTCAGCCGCATCCCCAACATCCCCGATCCCAGCGTCCCGTACGGCAAGGACGACGCCGACAACCCCGAGGTCCGTCGCTGGGGCACCCCGCGCGAGTTCGACTTCGAGCCCAAGGCCCACTGGGACCTCGGCCCGTCCACCGGCATGATCGACTTTGACCGCGGCGTGAAGCTCGCCGGCGCCCGCTTCTACGTCCTGGGCGGCATGGGCGCCCGCATGGAGCGCGCCCTCATCAGCTTCTTCCTCGACATGCACGCCAAGGCGGGCTTCAAGGAGTGGTACGTCCCGGCCATCACCAACCACGACTCGCTCTTCGGCACCGGACAGCTGCCCAAGTTCGAGGACGACCTCTACCACGTGAACCCCGACCTGTACCTCATCCCCACGGCCGAGGTCCAGCTTACCAACCTGCACCGCGACGAGGTCCTCGATGGCTCACAGCTGCCGCTGCTCTACACCGCCTTCACCCCGTGCTTCCGCGAGGAGGCCGGCTCCGCGGGCCGCGACACCCGTGGCATCATCCGCGTGCACCAGTTCGACAAGGTCGAGATGGTCAAGTTCGCCAAGCCCGAGGACTCCATGGACCAGCTCGAGTCCATGGTGGCCGAGGCCGAGGCCTGCCTGCAGGCACTGGGCCTGCCGTACCACGTGGTGACCCTCTGCACCGGCGACATCGGCTTCTCCGCGCGCAAGTGCTACGACCTCGAGGTCTGGCTGCCCAGCTACAACGACTACAAGGAGATCTCCTCCTGCTCCAACTGCTGGGACTTCCAGGCCCGCCGCGCCAACATCCGCTACAAGGACCCGTCGGAGTTCAAGGGCACGCGCTACGTGCACACCCTCAATGGCTCTGGCCTGGCCGTGGGCCGCACCATGGCCGCCATCATCGAGAACTACCAGAACGCCGACGGCTCCATCACGGTGCCCGAGGTCCTGCGCCCCTACATGGGCGGCGTCGAGGCCATCGCGCCCCTCGCGTAGCCTCGCGCCACGTGCACAGCGTCACCGTAGCCAGGGTGGGCCGTCCCCACGTGGGAGGGCCCGCCCTCTTTTCGCGTCCCGAGTCGCCCCCATCGACGAAAAGGTGCCGTCGAGAAAACCGAACAGGAACATCTGTACCCAGAACGGTAGTTCTGATACAATGGCGACACGGCGAACGAAGGGAGACCTCATGGAGTGCACCAGGGTTGCGCGTTTCGAGAACGGCGAGGACGAGAGGGCAATGTCGGTGGGAGTCGACGCCACCGGCGGCATCGTCGTGGTCGAGGACCTGCGAGGTCCGTCCACGCTCGTGGCCTACGGGGACGACCATCGTCGACTCAGGGTGGCGTTCGACTCCCAGGCTGCCCGCAGGATTGTGGCGGAGCTCGGTTTCTCCGCGGAGGGGGAGGGGCTCTGGAGCTTCCTGTCGGACGGGTCTCGGGACATCGTGGACCTCATGGACGCCTGTGACAGGATGTGCATCCCGTACACCTTCACGGCCATCGGGTCCCACAGCGGCATGCAGCTCAGGACCGCGTCGGGCCTCGACGTGAGGGCATAGCAAAAAGGGGGCTCCCGAAGGAGCCCCCTTAGTTTGCGTGGTGCGGCGTATAGGATTCGAACCTATGACGCCCTGATTCGTAGTCAGGTCCTCTATCCAGCTGAGGTAACGCCGCGTGCATGGAGCAACTATGACAGTGCGGGCGAGCAGAGTCAAGCGAGAATTGGCAGAAGATGATGCGGACGTGCAATCGCGGCTGCCCTGTTGCGCGTCAGGCACGTCACCCGAAGCTCCTTGACAGCAAAAAGGGACTCCCGAAGGAGCCCCTTAGTTTGCGTGGTGCGGCGTATAGGATTCGAACCTATGACGCCCTGATTC
>CALCDK010000031.1 GCA_937900605.1 uncultured Olsenella sp. | reverse complement strand
TTCCGCTGTCCGTGCCCGTCGGGACTACACCACGAACAGCAGGGCGGACAGCGTGATGCACACCGAGCCGGCCAGCGTGAACAGGTGGAAGACGAAGTGCAGGTAGGGGACCTTCTTGAACACGTAGAGCAGCGCGCCTACCGTGTAGCTCACGCCGCCGGCCAGCAGCAGCCAGAAGGCGGGGGCGGGCAGGAGCGCGATGAGGTCCGTGACGTGGAACAGCGCGAGCCACCCCATGGCCACGTACACGACGGCAGTGAGCCACATGGGCTGGCGCTCGCGCAGCAGGCACTCGGCGAGGATGCCGACGACGGCCACGGTCCAGACGGCCACGGTCAGGCCCACGCCGCCGTGGTCGGCCAGCGTCACCAGCGAGAAGGGCGTGTAGCTGCCGGCGATGAGCAGGTAGATGCCACAGTGGTCGAGCACGCGGAACACCTGCTTGGCCCTGGGCGCCGACAGCGCGTGGTACAGGGTCGAGAACGTGTACTCGACGATGAGCGAGATGCCCATGAGCAGCGCGCCGGCGAGGTGCGCGCCCCCGCCATGCTGGACGGCGCGGACGATGAGGAGCACGAGCGCGGCGATGCCGAGCAGCGCCGCGACTCCGTGCGAGACGGCGTTGGCGATCTCCTCCCCGAGCGTGTAGCGCTTCTGCGGACGGCTGGCGGTCTGGGCTGAGGACAAGGGCGCTCCCTTCGTTGGCGTTTTCCACCCTCGATTCTAGGTCACGCCCGGCGCGCGCACGTCCCGCCGCGGGCGACTCCACGCAGACCCCGGGCGCGCACGGCGGCCCTGCACCGCCCGCTCCGCGTCGGCGTCACGCTCCGTCGCGCTTGGGGCCGATTTCCTCTCGCTGCGTCGTGCGCTGTCGGGTCGACTGGTCCTCTCGTCGTGGCCCAGTGGCTCCTGCGCGTGGTCCCGACGGCACGTCGCCGGGCGCCTTTCACCCGGAAATATCGTCCGTTCACCGGCGCAATGCGCTCTCGTGCCGTGCATTGCGCCCCGTTCCCTTGACAGCCTCCGAGGCCGATCAATATAGTCCGAGACAATACAAAGCAATACGAAAAGCGACAAATACGGACCAACCAGAAGCAAAGGAGAACACCGATGGACCTGATGAGCGCGAGCACCGTCGTCCTCGACGCCGCCTGCAAGACCAAGGAGGACGTCGTCGCCCTCATGGCCGACGCCATGGACGCAGACGGCAGGCTCGTCGACCGCGACGCCTACGTCGGGGCCGTCTTCCAGCGCGAGGAGGAGTTCAGCACCGCCATCGGCTTCGGCGTCGCGACCCCGCACGCCAAGACCGACGCCGTGCGCGTCGCGTCGCTGGGCTTCGTCCGTCTCGCCGAGCCCATGCCCTGGGACGGCGAGGAGGTCTCGATGGTCTTCCAGATAGCCGTCCCCATGGCCGACGCCGGCGACCGTCACCTCCAGATCCTGGCCCAGGTCTCCCGTCACCTCATCCACGAGGACTTCAGGCAGCGGCTCGCGAGCGCCCAGACCCCCGAGGAGGTCGTCGCCCTGATGGGCGCCTAGGCGCGCGCGAGTGGACGTTTCGGCAGTTCAAGGAATCGGAGTAGAGAGGATCCACCCATGAGCAAGGCAGGCTCCAAGCTCGCCGAGGTGCAGCAGCACCTCATGAACGGCGTGTCGCACATGATCCCCGTGGTCGTGACCGGCGGCATCCTGTTCGCGATCGCGACCATGCTGTCCATGAACAGCGTCACCACCGAGGGCGCCGTCCAGGCCAGCAACATCTTCATCGACGTCCTCAGCCAGATCGGCGGCGTGGGCCTGGGTCTGATGGTCCCCGTGCTCTCCGCCTTCATCGCGGCGTCCTACGCCGACCGTCCCGGCATCGCCCCCGGCCTCATCTGCGGCCAGCTCGCCGTCAACGTCGGCTCCGGCTTCATCGGCGGCATCGTCGCCGGCATCCTGTCCGGCATCATCGCCAAGTGGCTCAAGGGCATCGAGCTGCCCAAGTCGATGCAGTCGCTCAAGTCGATCATCATCGTCCCCATCGCCACGTCGCTCATCGTCGGCACCGTCATCATCTGCGTCGTCGGCGCCCCCTGCGCCTGGCTGCTCGAGACCCTGACCAACTGGCTCATGGGCATGAGCGGCGCCGGTGCCATCGCCGTCGGCGCCATCTGCGGCGCCATGATCGGCTTCGACCTGGGCGGCCCCGTCAACAAGGTCGCCTACTCCACCGGCGTCGCCATCGTCGGCACCGAGGTCCTGGCCGGCAACAACTGCGGCTTCTTCGGCCCCATCGCCCTGGCCATCTGCGTGCCGCCCATCGCCTGCGGCCTGGCCACCTTCCTCTTCAAGAAGAAGTTCTCGCCCGAGGAGCGCGACGCGGGCATCGGCGCCATCATCATGGGCTGCTGCGGCATCACCGAGGGCGCCATCTCCTACACCACCACCGACCCCGGCCGCATGATCCCCATCAACGTCGTCTCCTGCGCCGTGGCCGGTGGCGTCGCGGGTGCCCTCGGCACCTGGTGCAACGCCGCGTGGGGCGGCCTGGTGGTCCTGCCTGTGACCTCCGTCGCCACCTACCTCGTTGCCCTGGCCGTCGGCTTGGCCGTGCACCTCGGCCTCGTCTTCCTCCTCAAGAAGGACTACGTCGAGGACGAGAGGGCCGTCGAGGACGACGCCGACATCGTCATCGAGTTCTAGCACCCGCCCAGCGCTCCCAGGCGTGCCCGCCCCCGCGGCGGGCACGCCGCCACACACAGAGAGGAAACCATCATGAAGATCCTGGCCGTCACCGCCTGCCCCTCCGGCGTCGCCCACACCTACATGGCCGCCGAGACCCTGCAGAAGGCCTGCGAGGAGGCCGGCGTCGAGTGCAAGGTCGAGACGCAGGGCTCCATCGGCGTCGAGAACGTCATCGACGAGTCCGACCTCGAGGGCGCCTGCGCCGTCGTGCTCACCACCGACATGCCCATCAAGGGCGTCGAGCGCTTCGAGGGGCTGCCCAAGGTCAGGATGGCCGCCGGCGCCGTCATCAAGTCCGCCCACGCCATCGTGGCCAAGATCCAGTCCCAGCTGGGCTAGCCGGTGCGCGCGGGACGACACGTCTCGTGAGGGGCGCGGGGGCCACGTCCCCGTGCCCCGTCCGCACGTCGCCGCACCGCACGACCCGCCCGACAGACCACCGACAAGAGGGGAGTGACCATGCTGACCGCCAGGACACAGGCCATCAAGGACTCGCTGTTCGCCGAGAGGCGCCAGGTCTCCGTGGAGCGCGCCAGGTTCTACACGCAGAGCTACCAGCAGACCGAGGGCGAGCCCGCCGTCATCCGCCGCGCCAAGGCGCTGCGCCACCTCCTGGAGAACCACGTCATCGTCATCGACGAGCACGACCTTCTCGCCGGCAACAGGACCGAGACCCCGCGCGCGGGAGTCCTGTCGCCGGAGATGAGCCCGTACTGGATTCTCGACGAGCTCGACGAGTTTCCCACGAGGCCCCAGGACACCTTCGACATGTCCGAGGGGGACAAGGCCTACTACCGCGACGTCCTCTACCCGTACTGGGCCGGGCGCAGCCTCAACGACTGGTATCGCGCGCACGTTCCGGCCGAGGTCGTCGAGGCCCAGGGCACCAAGGTCTTCGCCGTCGCCCAGACCGACAAGGGCCAGGGCCACATCATCTGCGACTTCCCCATGGTCCTCGAGCGCGGCCTCGGCGACGTCCGCCGCGAGGTCGCCGAGCGCCACGAGGCCGACCCCGGCAACGACTTCTACGCCGCCTCGCTGCTGTGCGTCGACGCTACCATCGCCTACGTGCGCCGCTACGAGCGCGTCGTGCGCGAGATGGCCGCCGACCCGTCCCGCGCGCCCGGCCGCGCCCGCGAGCTCGAGCGCCTCGCCGACGTGCTCGCCCACGTGGCCACCGAGGTCCCGCGCGACCTGTACGAGGCCCTGCAGCTCGTCTGGCTCGTCGAGCTCGTCCTGCTGCACGAGTCCAACGCGAGCTCGCTGTCGCTCGGCCGCGCCGACCAGTACCTGCTGCCGTTCTACCGCGAGACGCGCCGCGCGCTCCTCGACGGGGGCGCCACGCCGCAGGAGGCCGACGCGCACGTCCGCGAGCTGCTCCAGTGCTTCTACCTCAAGACCAACACGGTGGTGTCCATCCGCTCCACCGAGTCCGCGAGCTTCTTCGCCGGCTTCCCGTCGGGCTTCAACCTCGTGGTCGGCGGCGTCGACGAGCACGGCCGCGACTGCTCCAACGAGCTGTCGCTGCTCCTGCTCGACCTGCAGGCCGACATCAGGCTGCCGCAGCCCAACCTGTCGCTGAGGATGCACGACAATACCCCCGCCCCGCTGCTGCGCAAGGCGGCCGAGGTCATCCGCCTGGGCGACGGCGTGCCGCAGGTCTTCAACGACGAGGTCAACGTCCTGTCCTTCGTCAACCGCGGCGTCTCGCTGGCCGATGCGCGCGACTACGCCGTCGTCGGCTGCGTCGAGCTGTCGGTCCCGGGCCGCATGTACGGCCTGCACGACATCAGCATGTTCAACATGATGCGCTGCTTCGAGGTCGCCCTCGACGAGCACCCCGAGGGCTTCTCGTCCTACGACGAGCTCGAGGCCGCGGTCGTGGCCACCATCGACCGCTACGTCGCCCTCATGGTCGAGGGCTGCAACGCCTGCGACCTCGCCCATCGCGTGACGAGCCCCACGCCCATGCTGTCGACCCTCGTGCGCGACTCGCTGGAGGCGGGCCGCGACATCACCGAGGGCGGCGCGCGCTACAACCCCTCGGGCGTCCAGGGCGTGGGCACCGCCAACCTGGCCGACTCGCTCGAGGTCATGCGCCACGTCCTGTTCGAGGACCGCACCATGACCTACCAGGAGCTCCGAGACGTCCTGGCACGCGACTGGTCCGGCCCGGGCGACGAGGCCGTCCGCCAGCGCCTCGTCACCGCCTACCCCAAGTACGGCAACGACGTCGACGAGGTCGACCTCATCGGCGCGCGCCTGCTGGCCCACTACGGCCACGAGGTCGAGAGGTACGAGAACCCCCGCGGCGGCCGCTTCCAGCCCGGCAGCTACACCGTGTCGGCCCACGTCCCGCTCGGTGCGGTCTGCGGCGCCACGCCCGACGGCCGGCACGCGGGCGAGCAGCTCGCCGACGGCGGCCTGTCGCCCATGCTGGGACGCGACACCCACGGGCCCACCGCGAGCCTGCTGTCCGTCTCCAAGCTCGACAACGCGCTCAACTCCAACGGCAGCCTGCTCAACGTCAAGTTCTCGCCGTCGGCCCTCGAGGGCGAGGGAGGCCTCGAGAAGCTCTGCGCGTACCTGAGGACCTACTCGCGCCTCAAGCTCCAGCACATCCAGTTCAACGTCGTCGACCGCGCCACGCTGCTCGACGCCCAGGAGCACCCGGAGCGCCACCAGGACCTCGTCGTGCGCGTCGCGGGCTATTCCGCGATGTTCGTCGAGCTGTCGCGCGCGATCCAGGACGACATCATCAACCGCACGGAGTGCCAGCTGTGAGCGGCCCCGTGACGGTCGCGGGCGAGAGGGACGCCGCAGCGGGCGCGGCCGGCCTGGGACCGCGCGACGCGGCCGGCCTGCCCGACGACGCGCTGTGCGTCACCAACGTGCAGCGCTTCTCGCTTCACGACGGCGGCGGGATACGCACCGTGGTCTTCGCGAAGGGGTGCCCCTTCCGCTGCCCGTGGTGCTGCAACCCCGAGGGCCTCGACCCCGCCCCGCAGGTGCAGCTGACCCGCCGGCTGTGCATCCACTGCTCGGAGGGGCCCGACGGCACGTGCCGGCGCGACCCCGCCGAGTGCCCCACCGGGGCCCGGCGCGTCGTGGGCCAGCTGCGCGACGTCGCCTCGCTCGTGCGCGAGGTCCTCAGCGACGCCCCCTTCTACGAGGAGAGCGGCGGCGGCATGACCCTCTCGGGAGGGGAGTGCCTGGCGGGCGGGCGCGCCCAGCGCCTGGCCCTCGAGCTGCTCGGCGCCTGCCGGCGCGCGGGCGTGCGCACGGCTGTGGAGACCACGCTCGCGGTCCCGCTGCTCGTTCGCCCCGACGAGCTCGCCGCCGTCTGCGACCAGTTCCTCGTTGACTTCAAGGTCGCCGACCCAGGGCGGAGCCTGCGGACCTGCGGCATCGACGTGGGCCTGCGCGACCGCAACCTGCGCGCGCTCCTCGCCCAGGGGGCCGAGGTCGTGGCCCGCATGCCCATCGTGCCGGGACACACCGACTCGCGCGAGAACGTCGAGGCCAACGCCCGGCGCCTGCGCGAGCTGGGCGTCGCGCGCGCCGACGTGCTGCCCTTCCACCAGCTGGGGGAGAGCAAGTACGAGTCGCTGGGCATGTCGTACGCTATGGGCGGCGTCCCACAGCTCGGCGCGTCCGACGTGGCCTGGGTCTGCGACGTGCTGCGGTCCCACGGCATCCGTGCCGTCGTGCACGGGGAGTAGCCAACCAGCCGCCCGCCGGGCGGCCAGACAGCTCCCGCAGGGCCCCGTGCCCGCGGGAGGGAACGGAGAACAGACATGGAACTCATCCTCGACACCGCCGACCTCGACGCCATCAGGGACCTCGACGCCCTTCTCGACGTCACCGGCGTCACCACCAACCCCAGCATCATCGCCAAGAGCGGCAGGACCCTCGACGAGGTCGTCGACGGCCTCGTGGGCTGCCTGCGCCCGGACCAGAAGATCTTCATCCAGACCGTGCGCACCGACTTCGAGGGCATGATGGAGGAGGCGCGCCACATCTGCGGCCTGCGCCCCGAGAACACCTACGTCAAGATCCCCGTGACCCACGACGGCCTGCGCGCCATCAAGGCCGCCAAGCAGGAGGGCCTGGGCGTCCTGGCGACCGCCATCTACAGCGCCGACGAGGCCTTCCTCGCCGCCATGAACGGCGCCGACTACCTGGCGCCCTACGTCAACCGCATGAGCAACTACGGCGACGGCGTCCAGCAGGTGGCCGAGCTCATCCAGATGCTCGCGGTCCAGGGCCTCGACTCCAAGGTCATCGCCGCGTCCTTCAAGAGCTCCTGGCAGGTCCACGAGCTGATCCTGGCCGGCATCCAGGCCGTCACCGCGCCGCCCGAGGTCGTCTACTCCATGATCGACCACCCCGGCACCCAGATCGCCGTCGACGAGTTCACGGCCAACTGGGAGGCCGCCTTCGGCCGCAGGACGCTGCTCTAGGGCCCGCGCCCGCGGGGCGTCGTCGGCCCCCGCGGGGCCGCCGGCCTCGCCCGCGCTAGATGCGCGTGACGCCCGCCCCGCGCAGCACCGCGTTGATGCCCGCGTCGGCCGCGTCGGTGATGACGGCGTCGAAGTCCGACAGCGTCGCGTAGACGTAGGAACCCTCGCCCGAGAACTTGTGGACGTCGGCCATGAGGTAGGCGTGGGCCGCGTTCTTGACGGCGAGGCGCTTGAGCAGCCCGTCGTCGACGTCGAAGGTGAGCACGTCGCCGGTCTGCGGGTCGATGCCCGAAGTGCCCAGGAACGCCTTGTCGAAGCGCATGGGCTCGATGAAGCTCAGGGCGAAGGCGCCGAGGAAGGCGTTCTGCTCCATCTCGATGGTGCCGCCGGTGCCGATCGAGGTGACCCGGTCGTTGGTGGCCAGGGCCTGCAGGATGTCGATCATGTTGGACACGACGGTCATGCGCTTGGTGCTCGCGGCGATGATGCGCGCCAGCGCGAGGTTGGTCGTCGAGATGTCCAGGAAGACCACCTCGCCGTCGCGGATCTGCTCGAAGGACTTCTCGGCGATCGCGCGCTTCTCGGCGGCGTTGCGCTCGACGCGCTTGCGGACGTTGCGCTCGGGCAGGGCCTCCACGCTGATGGCGCCGCCGTAGACGCGCTTGATGAGGCCCTGGTCCGAGAGGGCCTTGAGGTCCTTGCGGATGCAGTCCGGCGTGACGTCGAACTTCCTGGCGAGCTCTTCGACGGTCGCGCGGCCGTCGGCGGTCACCATGCGGACGATGCCGCTCTGCCGCTCCTTGAGGAACATGGGGAGACGCGCCCCCTTCTGCGTCGTGTGTGGATGCAAGCAGTATACCAGCGGCTTCTTTTGCGAGAAGGGCGGGCCGGGCGCGTCGCGGGGCTCTCCCGCGCGCCCGGCCCGCCCC
>CALCDK010000030.1 GCA_937900605.1 uncultured Olsenella sp. | reverse complement strand
GTCGAGCTTGGCCTCGAGGACGTTGCCGGAGGCGAAGGTGTCGGGGTTGGCCTTGAGCTCGAGCACGTCGGCCTGAAGCAGGACGGCCTCGAGCAGGTCGTCGATGCCGACCTTCTTCTTGGCCGAGATGTTGACGAACATGTTCTGCCCGCCCCACTCCTCGGGGATGACGCCGTACTCGGTGAGCTCCTGGCGGACCCTGTCGGGGTTGGCGCCGGGCTTGTCGATCTTGTTGACGGCGACGACGATGGGGACGCCGGCGGCCTTGGCGTGGTTGATCGACTCGACCGTCTGCGGCATGACGCCGTCGTCGGCGGCGACGATGAGGATGACGATGTCGGTCACCTTGGCGCCGCGGGCGCGCATGGCGGTGAAGGTCTCGTGGCCCGGGGTGTCGATGAAGGTGATCGGGCGGCCGTTGATGGTGACCTGGGAGGCGCCGATGGCCTGCGTGATGCCGCCGGCCTCGCCCTCGGCGACGCCGGTGTGGCGGATGGCGTCGAGCAGCGACGTCTTGCCGTGGTCGACGTGGCCCATGACGGTGACGACGGGGGCGCGCGGCAGCAGGTCCTTCGGGTCGTCGTAGAAGGTGAAGGAGTTCTCCTCCTCCTTGCTCATGACCTTGACGTCGCGGCCCAGGTCGTCGGCGACCAGCTCGATGAGCTCGTCGGACATGGACTCGGTGAGCGTCAGCGGGGTGCCGAGGAGGAACAGGCGCTTGATGATGTCGTTGGCGGGCACGCCGAGGAGCTCGGCGAGCTCCTGGACCGTGGAACCCTGCGGCACCTTGACGGTGTCGAGCTGCGAGATGTCCTGGTCGTTGGCCAGGGCCTGCTCGATGCGCTGCTCCTTGGCGCCTCCTCGAGGACCTTGCTGCGGTTGTAGGACTCGGCCTCGCGGGCCATGCGGCTGTAGCGGTCCTCGCCGGCCTCCTCGCCGCGACGGCCCTTCTTGCCCTTGCGACGGAAGTCGGCGGGCTCGGGGGCGGCGGGGGCGGCAGCGGCGGCCGGGCGGCGCGAGCCGCCGCGCGGGGCCTCGGAGGAGCGCCTGGAGCTGCGGCCGCGGTCGTTGCCGGCGGCCTTCTTCTGCGCGGCGGCCTCCTCGGCCTGGCGCTTCAGGACCTCCTCCTGCTGGGCGATCTGGTCGAGCAGCGACGAGAAGGACGGGACGGACTTGGGGGCGGTGTCGCGGACGCGGCGCTTCTCGGCCTCCTCGGCCTTCTTGCGCTCGGCCTCGGCGCGCTCCTCCTCGGCCTTCTTGCGGGCGGCCTCGGCGGCGGCGCGGCGGCGCTCCTCCTCGGCGCGCTCCTTCTCGCGGCGCCTCTCGGCCTCGAGGCGCTCCTGCTCGGCCCTCTCGGCGGCGATGCGCTCCTGCTCGGCCCTCTCGGCCTCCTCGGCGCGGCGGGCCTCCTCGATCTCGGCGGCGCGGGCCTCGAGGATCGGCTTGAGGTTCTTCCTCACGATGGCGACGTAGGCGTCCTCCAGGGTGGAGGAGGCGGACTTGGCGGGGATCTTCATGTCTGCCAGGTGCGACAGCATCTCCTTGCTGGACATGCCGTACTCCTTGGCGAGGTCGTGCACGCGCGTCTTTGCCATGTGACCTACCTTCCAGATGCTGCGGGCGCGGGGCCCGGGGACGATTCGAACGGTGCGGGACGAGCCGCGGCTAGATCAGCGAGTCGGGGTCGGAGCTGACCTCGGCGTCCACGAGCTCCTCGTGAATGCCGCAGTAGCGCGAGCCGGGACGGGCCATGTTGCGGCACTGGATGCCGTTGCCGCCCACGTACTCGCAGCGGTGGGCCTCCTCCTCGGCGAGGAGGTCGTCGGACTCGGCCGCGCGAGGCAGGTCGTGCAGGATGCTGGCCGCGAGCGACTCGTTCTTGATGTCGATGTGCAGGCCGGTGAGGCGCGCGGCGAGGCGGGCGTTCTGGCCCTCCTTGCCGATGGCAAGGGAGAGCTGGTCGTCGGGGACGATGACCGTGGCGTAGCCGGTCTCGGGGTCGATCAGAACGCGGGAGACGCGGGCCGGCGAGAGCGCGGAGGCCACGCACTTGGCGGGGTCGTCGCTCCACAGCACGACGTCGACGCGCTCGCCGCGCAGCTCGGAGACGACGTTGCGCACGCGGCTGCCCTTGGGGCCGACGCAGGCGCCGACGGGGTCGAGGCGGTCGTCGTTGGACGAGACGGCCACCTTGGAGCGCACGCCGGCCTCGCGGGCGATGCTGCGGACCTCGACGATGCCGTCGTAGACCTCGGGGACCTCGATCTCGAAGAGGCGGCGCAGCAGGTCGGGGTGGGTGCGGGAGACCACGATGGGCGGACGCTGACGCTCGCCGCGGACCACGGGCTGCGTGGAGTTGGGGTCGCGCACGCCGACGATGATGGCCTTGATGCGCTGGTTGTGGGAGTAGCGCTCGCCGACGGGGCGCTCGTTGCGCTCCTCGGGGAAGCGGCGCTGGTCGAAGTGGGGCAGCTCGGCCTCGACGCCCTCGCGGATCTTGACGATCGTGAAGTCGGGCGTGGACTGCAGGACGGTGCCGGTGATGATGTCGCCGACGCGCTGCGAGAACTCCTCGTAGATCTGGACGCGCGCGGCGTTGCGCACGATGGAGCGGATCTCGGCCTTGGCGTGCTGGGCGGCGATGCGGCTGGTTCCGTGCGGGGTCACGTCGACCTCGTCGAACTCGGAGTACTCGCCGGTCTCCGGGTCCTCCTCGCCCCTGGGGACGAGCTCGTAGACGTAGACGTGGCCTGTGGCGCGGTCGATGGTGACGCGGGCGCCGAAGGGCAGGTGCAGCACGTCGGCGTAGCTCTTGGCCAGCGACTGCTCCAGACGGTCGATGAGGTAGAGCTGGTCGATGTGCTTCTCCTGGCACAGCAGCTCGAGGGCTTCCATCATCTCAGATGCCATGGCATACCTTCCTTACTTGTTGCGCTTGCCCTTGGCGGCATCGCCGAAGTCGGGCCTTACGTTGCACTTTGCGATGGCGTCAAGGTCGAGGGACACGTCCTCGCCGTCGACGTCGAGGGTCACCACGCCGTCCGCGATGCCGCGCAGAACGCCGGTGTAGCGCCTGCGGCCCTCGGTCCCAGGGACCAGCGAGAGCGAGACCTGCGAGCCCGCGAAGCGCTCGAAGTCGCGCGCGCGGCGCAGCGGACGGGACAGGCCCGGGCTGGACACCTCGAGGGTGAACGTGCCCGAGACCGGGTCGAGCTCGTCGATGGCCTCCGAGATCCACGCGGTCTGCTCGGTCACCTCGTCGAGCGAGATGGTCGGCAGCGACTCGTCGGCATGGTCGATCCTCACGCGGACGCACGGCGCCTTGGTGGCGCCCACCACCTCGACGTCGACGACGTCGATGCCGTGGTCGGCCGCACGAACCTCGAGCGCCTCGATGATCTTGGCCTCGATGCCTTGCTTGGGCATGGTGCTCCCCCTCCCTGCATACAGAAAGGAAGCGGGGCGAGAAGATCCACCCCACTTCCTTGCGAAAGTCTCAAATGCAAGTCACATTCTATTGGCTGGCACGGGCCACGTCAAGCCCTGCCCGCCCGGCCGGGCGCCACGCGTTCACCGGACCACCACAGGCCGGTCCCGGCGGACGCGGGCCCCGGGCTCGCGCGGCGCGCGGCACGCGACGCGCGGCATGCGACGCGGCGGCGCTCGCCCCGCGGCACCGGGTCGGACCCGGCGCCGCGGACGGCCGCTAGATGGCGACGATGTTGACGAGCCGGCCCTTGACGACGACGACCTTCTTGACCTGCTTGCCCTCGAGCTGGTCGGCCACGGCGGCCTTGGCGGCCTCGACGATGGCGTCCTCGTCGGCGTCGGCGGCCACGGTGATGCGGCCGCGGACCTTGCCCTTGACCTGGACGGCCAGCTCGACCTCGGCGGCCTTGGCGGCGTCGGCGTCGAACTCGGGCCAGGCGGCGTCGTAGACGGAGCCGGACTGGCCCAGGGCGGCGTGCCAGAGCTCCTCGGCCCAGTGCGGGCAGATGGGGGCGAGGCAGCGGACGAGGGCGGAGGCCACCTCGCGGCACAGGGCGGCGTCGCGCAGGGAAGCGTCGACGTCGACCAGGTAGCGGCTGGCGGCGTTGGTCATCTCCATGACGGCGGAGATGGCGGTGTTGAACTGGCAGCGGTCGAAGTCCGACGTGCAGCGAAGACCGAGCTCGTTGAGGCTGCGCCACAGCTCCGCCGACGGGCGCGGGAGGGACGCGACGTCGAGCGGGCCGGCCCCGGCGACGTCGTCGCAGAGCTGCCAGACGACGCGCCAGGCGCGCCTGATGAAGCGGTTGGCGCCCTCGACGGCGTTCTCGTCCCAGTCGAAGTCCTTCTCGGGCGGAGCGACGAAGAGGATGGCGAGGCGCATGGTGTCGGCGCCGTAGGGGTCGATGACGCTGGAGGGCGGCACGACGTTGCCCTTGGACTTGGACATGGTCTCGCCGTTGGCGTCCTTCACCATGCCCTGGCACAGCAGGTTGGAGAAGGGCTCGTCGAGGTCGATGAGGCCGAGGTCGCGCAGGACCTTGGTGAAGAAGCGCGAGTAGAGCAGGTGCAGGATGGCGTGCTCGATGCCGCCGACGTAGTTGTCGACGGGCATCCAGCGCTCGACGGCCTCCTTGGAGAACGGCAGCTCCTCGTTGTGCGGGTCGCAGTAGCGCAGGTAGTACCAGCTGGAGCACGTGAAGGTGTCCATGG
>CALCDK010000029.1 GCA_937900605.1 uncultured Olsenella sp. | reverse complement strand
GGCCAGGTCCGCGTGGGGGTCGCCGTGAGCGACCCCAGCGGCCGCATCGCCTCTCCCGTCTGCGTCCTGCCCTTCGACGAGGTCATGGGCTGCGCCCGCAGCTTCCGCCGCGTCCTGGAGGACTGGGAGCCCGACGTGCTGGTCTGCGGCAGGCCCATGACGATGGCGGGGGAGCGCGGCCCGCAGGCGGACCGCATCGAGGAGCAGGCGCGCGGCATCGCCCGCTCGTGCGGCCTGCCGCTCGAGTTCTCCGACGAGCGCCTCTCTTCCAAGGAGGCAAAGAGAATCCTGAGGGAGCAGGGGCTCGACGAGCGCGCGATGCGCGGCAAGGTCGACATGGTCGCCGCGAGCCTCTTCCTCCAGTCCTGGCTCGACGCCAGGCAGAGCTGAGAGGTCTGCATGTCCACGACCCCCAACAGGCCCACCCGTCGCGCCGGCTCCCACTTCGGGGCCGGCGCCTCTGGCACCGAGCGCCCCGCCGCCGCACGCCCCGCCCCGCCGCGCGGGCCGCGCGAGGGGGGCCGTGGCACCTCCGGCGTCACCACGAGGCGCATCTCCGGCCGTGCCGCGCAGGCCACCCGCCGTGCCCGCGGCGCGCGCCCGTCGGCGTCCGCGCGTGCCCGTCGCACGCCGGCGTCGGCCGGACGCGACCCGCGCAGGGTCGCGCTTCTCGCCGGCTGCGCGCTGCTGGTGCTGGCCGCCGTCGTCGCCGCGGTCGTCGTGCTGCCGCGCGCCCTCGGCAAGGGGCCCGGCCACGACCGCCCCGCGGTCGCCGCGGGCACCCAGGTGAGCGTGCAGATCCCCGACGGCTCGGGCGCCGGCGCCATCGCGAAGGCGCTCTACGACGCCGGCGTCATCGACGACACGGGCGAGTTCCTCTCCATGGCCAAGCGCACCAACTCCGAGCAGGCCCTCAAGAGCGGCTCGTACGTCCTCGTCGCCGGCGACGACCTGGGCACCATCATCGACCAGCTCAAGGCCGGCCCCAACGACCGCTCCGGCGTCGTCACCATCCCCGAGGGCTTCACCGTCGCGCAGGTCGCGCAGGCGGTCGAGCGCTCGCTGGGCATCCCGGTGGCCGACTTCCTCGCGCAGGCCAAGGCGTCCAACTACTCCGACGAGTTCGCGTTTCTCGCCGGCGTGCCCGAGGACTCCCTCGAGGGCTACCTGTTCCCCAAGACCTACGACTTCTCGGGCCGCGACGTCACGGCCGACGACGTGATCCGCGCCATGCTGTCGCAGTTCGCCGACGAGGTCGCCACGCTCGACCTCGACGCCGCGCTCCAGGCTGTCTCGTCTCGCTACGGCATCGACGCCGACCTGCACGACGTGGTGACCATGGCCTCGATCATCGAGCGCGAGGCCTCCGCCGACGACCAGCGCGCCGACGTCGCCTCGGTCTTCTACAACCGCCTCTCCCAGGGGATGCGCCTGCAGTCCGACGCGACGCTCGTCTACGCCCTGGGCCGCGAGGTGACGCCCGACGACCTCAAGAAGGACGCGCCGTACAACACGTACACGCGCGAGGGCCTCACCCCGACGCCGATCTGCTCGCCGGGCCTCGGGTCGCTGCGCGCCGCCGCGCACCCCAACGACACGCGCTACCTGTACTTCTTCATCCAGGGCGACTACGCCCGCTTCAGCGAGACGTACGAGCAGCACGAGCAGGCCATCGACCAGAGGCCGAGGTCCTAGTGGGCGCCCGCACGGGCCGCGGCCCCTTCCGCGCGACGCGCTACGTTGCGAGCCTGCCGCTCCTGGACGTCGACGGGCTTCTCGCCGACGGCGTCGAGCTCGTGCTCGTGGACCGCGACAACACCTGCGTGCCGCGCGACGCGGGGCACGCCCCCGAGGCCGTCACGGACTGGATCGCGCGCGCCCAGCGCGCCGGGATCGACGTGTGCCTGGTGTCCAACAACTTCCACTCGCGCGAGGTGCGCGCCTCCGCCGAGGAGCTCGGCATCCCCTGCGTGGTCGACCACGCCATGAAGCCCGCGCCCTTCGCGCTGCGACGCGCCATGCGCCTGACGGGCCACGACGCCGCCCACACCCTCATGGTGGGCGACCAGGTCTTCACCGACGTCCTCGCCGGCAACCTCGCGGGCGTCCGCACCGTCCTGGTGCGCCCGCAGTCCACGAGCGACCTGTGGTACACGCATGTCTTCCGCGTCTTCGAGGCCCTGCCGCTGCGTGGCGTCTCCTTCGAGGGGGAGGGCGGGCCCGACCCCGCCGACGCCGCCGAGTAGCCGGCGGCCCGGCTTCCGCCGCGCGACGCCCGTGCGGTCACCGGCCGTGGCGTGCCCCGTCCGCGCCGGCGCCTGTGCAGCCTGCGTGAGCGCCCGGGACGCCAATGCGCCCGTGGTAGAATTGCGGGCATGAGCACAGCGCATGCACACAACACCAACGGCTACGTCGTCCACGAGGGCTGCGACCACATCTTCTTCGTCGGCTTCCTCGGGGCCGGCAAGTCGACGCTGGCGCGCAACCTCGGGTCGCTGTTCCACCGCCCCCACGTCGACACCGACCGCCTGGTCGAGCGCGCGCTGGGCAAGTCCGTCTCGGAGTGCTTCTCGCAGGACGGCGAGGAGGCCTTCCGCGACGCCGAGACCACCGAGCTCGAGCGCCTCGCGTCGCGCAAGTCGCTGCTGGTCAGCTGTGGCGGCGGCATCGTCGAGCGCCCCGAGAACTGCGACATCATGCGCGCGCAGGGCGTCGTCGTCTTCCTCGACGGCGACCTCGAGGACTCGCTGCGCCAGATCAGGTGCCCCGAGCGCCGACCGGACCTGGGCTGCCCCGAACACGCCGCCATGGTGTACGCCCGCAGGCGCCCGCTGTACGAGGCCTGCGCGGACCTCACCATAGACATCCGCAACAAGTCGTTCGAGCAGGTCGCCCACGAGGCCGGCCAGCTCCTCTGGGAGAAGGGCCTACTATGAGCGAGCAGGAGCAGGTCAGCCGCGTGAGGCAGTGGGTCACGCTGAGAAACGCGTCCATGGACGTGCGCGTGGGCCTCGGCCTGTCCGAGACGGTCGCCCGCGACCTCAAGTCCGCCATCGGCCGCCCGCACGACTGCCTGCTCGTGCACGAGGCGCACGCGCCCGAGGACCTCGTCCGCGAGCTCTCCCGGGGCCTTGCCGACCAGGGCTTCCGGATCCACGTCCTCCAGATGCCCGAGTGCGGCCGCGACCTGGCCGCCGTCGAGGCCCTCCTCGCGCTTCTCGCCGAGGCCGGCATCACGTCCGACGACCTCGTCGTCGCCCTGGGCTCCACTGACGCCCTCGCCGTCGCCGGCGCCGCCTGCTCCTGGTGGTGCGGCGGCACCTCGCTCGCCGAGGTTCCGCTCGACCTGGTCGCGGCGGTCGTCGCGGGCGTGACGCCGCCGGCCCTGGACGCCGCCGGCGCCCCGCGCATGCTCTCGCTCGAGGGCTCTGCGCGCTTCTCGCTGGTCGACGTGGGCCTCTTCGGCGCCGACGCCTCCGACGAGCGCACGCGCCTGGCCTTCGCGCTCATGGTCGCCACGGCCATGGCCGACTCCGACAAGGCCTTCGCGCGCCTGTGGGACGGTGCCGACGACCTCGTTGCCGGCGACCCGTCGAGGATGGTCGACCAGCTCGCCGACACCATCAAGAGCCGCGGCAAGATCATGGCTGCCACGGCGCTGGCCACGCGCCAGTCCATCGCCTACGGCCAGACCTTCGCCGACGCCCTCGAGGCCGTCGTCCCCGGCCAGGTGAGCGCCTCGGCGCGCCTCGCCGACGGCCTGCGCTTCGCCGCGCGCCTCTCGGTGGCGCAGGAGTCCCTGGACATCGACGACATGTTCGCCCAGGACGACCTGCTCGAGCGTCTCGGCGTGGGCACCTGCGAGGTCGCCGTCGACCCGGACGCCCTGACCGAGGCCATCAGGGCCCAGCGCTTCGCCCGCTCCCGCCGCCTCATGCTCGCGCTGCCGCGCTCCATCGGCCGCGTGAGGCTGGCCACCGTCGACGACGCCATGCTGCGCGAGCACGTTGCGGCATGGGCCGGCTCGCGCCCCTGACGACAGGACCGGCGGAGCCCCCGCCGTCCGCATAGCACCCCGCCCCCGATCAGCACACGTTCCCTGCGAGTAGAGAGAAGACCACCATGGCAGATGCAAAGGCCTGTGCCGGCCGCGTCCAGCGACTCCGCGAGCTCATGGCCCAGCGCGGGCTCGACGCCGTCATCCTGCGCAACAACCCCGACCTGCGCTGGCTCACCGGCGCCGAGCGCACCTTCGACGACGAGGTAGCCCACACCGCGGTCGTGACCGCCGACCGCCAGTGGCTGCACACCGACTCGCGCTACTACAACACCTTCCACGAGCGCCTTGGCGCCGACTGCGCTTGGGAGATCGACGAGGACCCCGTGGCCCCCGCCACCTGGGCCGCCCGTCGCGTCATGGAGGCCCACGCGCGCACCGTCGCCGTCGAGGACACCTGCGACCTGGGCTTCTACGACGACTTCGGCTCCGCCTGCCTGTCCTGCGGCGTCGCCTGCCTGACCCCGCGCCTGCACGGCGACATCGCCGACCTGCGCATGGTCAAGGACGCCGAGGAGATCGAGCTCATGGCCCACGCCCAGTCCATCACGGACGCGGCGTTCGACCACATCTGCGGCTTCATCAAGGCTGGCATGACCGAGCAGGAGATCCGCGTCGAGCTCGAGAACTACATGTTCTCCCAGGGCGCCGACTCGCTCTCCTTCGGCACCATCATCGCCGCAGGCCCCAACGGCGCCAACCCGCACGCCCAGCCGGGCTCCTACGTGGTCCGCGAGGGCGACTTCATCGTCATGGACTACGGCGCGGGCTACCACGACTACCACTCCGACATGACCCGTACCGTCTGCGTCGGCCAGCCCAGCGACGAGCAGCGCCACGTCTACGATGTCGTCCGCGAGGCCCACGAGGCCTGCGCCGCCGCCGCGCACGCCGGCTGCATCGGCCGCGACATCCACGAGGTCGCCGTCCGCGTCATCTCCGACGCCGGCTACGGCGACTGCTTCAAGCACGGCCTGGGCCACGG
>CALCDK010000028.1 GCA_937900605.1 uncultured Olsenella sp. | reverse complement strand
TCGCGGCAGGGCTCAGCTGCCCGCGCCTCCCGGCGCGGTCGCACTGATGACTCATGTGATGCTCCTTCGTATATCCGCTTCCCCTCGTGGGAAGTCGGGTTACGGCACGAACCGCTACAGTATAGGTGCCCGCCGCGCCCCGCGGCACCACGAATCGGGAGGTCCCATGGTCGGTCCAGCATCCTCGCACGAGCCCACGGGCGCAGGCGTCGCGCTTCTCGCCGTGGTGGTCGAGAACGGCGTGACGCGCCTCGGGCTCTTTCACGACGGCCCTGCCGGCACGTGCGGCGAGAGGGGCGCGGGCGGCTCTGCCGGCGAGAATGGCCTTGCCGCCGCTAATGGCGAGAACGGCCCTGCCGGCGCCAATGGCGAGAACTGCCCGGGCGCGCCCCTCGACGCGACGAGCGCGCCCGTGGCCACGTGGGAGCTCACCACGCCCGTCTCGCTCACGGCCGACGAGGCCCGCTGCCAGCTGGCCCAGGCCCTGTGGGCCATGGGCGCAGGCACCCCCTTCGACTCCGCGCTCGCGTGCGTGGTCCCGCAGCTCACCGACGTCTGGGCCCGCGCGCTGGCCGCCACCTGCGGTCGACGCCCGCTCGTTGTGGGCCCGGGCGTGCGCAGCGGCATCCGGATGCGCTACGACGACCCCGCCGAGGTCGGTGCCGACCGCGTCGCCAACGTCGTGGCCGCCCGCGCCTTCCACGGTGCGCCGGTGGTCGTCGTGGGCATGGGCACGAGCACGGACTTCGAGGTCGTGGACGACGACGGCGCGTTCGTCGGCGGGCCCATCGCGCCCGGCATGCAGCTTTGCGGCCGCGCCCTGGAGCGCGCCGCGGCCAGGCTGCCCATGGTGGAGCTGCGCGCCCCCGAGCGCGTCATCGCCCGCAGCACGCGCTGCGCGGTGCAGGCCGGCGTCGTGTTGGGACAGGTCGCCTTGGTCGACGGGCTTCTCGACCGCATCTTCGACGAGCTGGGCCACGAGGCCCCGGTGGTGCTCACCGGCGCCGACGCCGAGGGGATGGCCGGGCTTCTCGCCCACGACGCGAGCGTCGAGCCGGACCTGGCACTGCGCGGCCTCGCGGGCATCTGGGCGTCCAACCGCGGCTGCGAGCGCCGCGCCCGGGGCTAGGTGGGGCACATGGCTGGAAAGGTCACGCTCAAGGACATCGCGCGCGAGGTGGGGCTGTCGCCGACGGCCGTCTCGCTGGTGCTCAACGACCGGCCGTGCAAGATCTCGGCCGAGAACCGCCGCCGCATCAAGGAGGTGGCGCGCAAGAAGCGCTACGTCCCCAACCAGATCGCGCGCAGCCTCGTGATGCAGCACTCGCAGACGCTGGGCCTCGTCGTGCCCAACATCGAGAGCCGGTTCTTCTCGTCGCTGGCGAGGAACCTCGAGATCCGCTGCCGCGAGCGCGGCTACTGCCTGTTCATCACCAACTCCGACGACAGCCGCAGCAACGACGCCGAGCTCGTGCGGCTGCTGGTCAACCGCGGCGTGGACGCGCTGCTGCTCGTCGTGTCGGACGAGTCGCCGGCCGACGACGACCTCACCGGGATGCTCATGCAGCTGCCGGTGCCGTACGTGATGGTGGACCGCTCGATCACGGGCTTCGCCTGCGACAAGGTGGGCTTCGACCACGAGATGGGCGGCTACCTGGCAACGAGCCACCTGCTGGAGCACGGTCACCGCCGCATCGCGTGCCTGGTAAACCGCGGTTCCAACACGGGCCGCTGCCGCCTGGCGGGCTTCGAGCGCGCCATGCGCGAGCACGGCGTGGAGCCGGACCCCGCCCTCGAGCTGGACAGCGCCTACTACATCGACGCGGCGTTCGAGGCGTCGGCGTGCCTGATCGGCTCCGACGCGACCGCGGTGTTCGCGAGTTCGGACAACATCGCGCTTGGCCTGCTCAAGCGGCTGTACGCCAACGGGCTGCGCGTGCCGCGCGACCTGAGCGTGGTGAGCTACGACAACTCCGCCGCCGACGAGCTGTTCGAGCCCGCGCTCACGTCGATCGAGCAGAACGTGGCCGAGCTGTCCGAGGCGGCGCTCGAGCTGCTGTTCGCGCGCCTGGCGGAGGACTCCGCGGGCGGGGACGAGGAGCGTTCCGACCCGCGCTCGCGCGTGCTGACGCCGCGCCTGGTGCTCAAGGACTCCGTGCGCGACCTGTAGCGCGCCGGGGGGTCGGCTCCGAGCGGCACATGCGGCGACAAATCCGGTGGCCCTGTGACGAATTAGCCGCGATTTGCGTGCCGCGACGAGGCTCGAGAGGCTACCAGGTCGGAGACGCATGGCGTTTCACCAGCTAGATGGCATGCTTCCGGAGAGGGAGGCCGTCAATGGCCCGAGCCGTGGGCGCATTCCTCGCGTTTTTCGTCACAGGACCCCCTTGATTGGCACCCGGGCCCTGCGCCCGCCCC
>CALCDK010000027.1 GCA_937900605.1 uncultured Olsenella sp. | reverse complement strand
AAGTACCTCACGCAGCTCTCCGACCGCGAGTGGCTCGTCGACGGGCGCTTCTCGCTGGACGACGCCATCGACCTGGGCTGGCCCGTCGAGGACAACGAGGAGTACGAGACCGTGGCCGGCTTCGTGACCGACCTCGCCGACAAGCTCCCGCGTCCCGGCGACGTCGTCGAGAAGGACGGCTTCCAGTTCCGCGTGCAGTCCATGCGCGGCAGGCGCCTCTCGATGCTGCGCGTCATCGCCCCCGAGCAGGTGGACGACGAGGCAGAGGACGGCCCGGATGCCGAGAAGGACGTGGAGTCGACGCGGGAATAGACCCGCGCGCGGCGCTTTCACTACAATGGGTGGAAATCGCGTCTGCCCCGGCAGGCACAGGAAGGGAGGGCGTCAGCCTGATGGCACAGCTGTTTGACTTCAAGAGGGTCCAGGTCGGCCCCAAGAACCTGGAGGCGACCGTCGAGCTCGCGCCGTCGGCGCCGCTCAGGACGGGCGAGGACCCCGAGGGCACCAACCGCGTGCTGGAGCTCCTCCCAGACCTCGTCGACCACCTCTGCCTGGGCGACTCCTCGCCCAGTTTCGCCGAGGTCGTGACCGACACCGAGCTCGCGCACCTGCTCGAGCACGTCGCGGTCGAGCTCATGGCCCGCACCGACATCGCCGGCGACATCTCCTGCGGCCAGACCGAGGGCCTGGGCGAGCGCCTCTACCGCATCACGCTCTCGTGCCCCGACGACGTCCTCGTTGCGTCCGCGCTGTCCTGTGCCGCGTGGATTCTGCAGTGGGCGTACTCGGGCGGCGGCGACCCGCGCCCGGACGTCGACGGCACCGTCGCCGGCCTCGTGGCGCTCGTCGCGAGCCTGGACGCGCCGCAGGCCGACGAGGCCAGGGCCTCCGACGACGCCGAGCCCGCGCAGGACGCCCGCGAGGACGAGGGCGCGCCCCTCTCGCCGCAGGACGAGCAGGGCGTCGCGCCGCAGGCCGACGACGCTTCCGACGTGGCGCCCATCGCGGACGACGTGGCACCCGCCGCGCCGGCCGCCGGCGAGCCCGACGCGTCCGACCCCACCCAGCTCGGCTGGGACGCGGACGTCCTTCCCAAGACACATGCCGTGAGGTAGCTCACGAACACGTGGGGCGCGCCCCTGCCGCAGGGCGGGACGCGCCCGCACCAGATACGCACCAACCCGCACCACCCAGCAACACGGCTTCACAGCACCAGGCACGAACCATTCGCTGACAGGAGGAACTCATGAACAAGAAGACCGCTGGCTTCATCCTCGGTAGCATCGTCGGTGGCGCGGTCGGCGTGGTCGCCGGCCTCATGCTCGCACCGCGCTCCGGCGCCGAGAGCCGCGCCATGGCGGCCGACGCCATGAACGACGCGTGGGACTCCGCCGTCGACTCCTGCGAGCAGACCGCCAACGCCGTCTCGAGCCACTTCGCCGACGTCCGTCCCGCTGTCGACGCCAAGACCGACGAGCTGCGCGCCAAGGTCGACCTGGCCCGCGAGCGCATGGACCAGCTGCGCGACTCCCTCTCCGACGCTGTCTCCGGTGCCTCCGCGCAGGTCGCCGACGCCGTGTCCGGTGCCGCCGAGAAGGTCTGCGCCTGCGCCGACGCACCGGCGGACGCCGCCGCCGAGGCCGTCAAGGTCGAGGTTGTCGACGGGCCCGAGGCCTAGCGTTGATCCGCGTCAGCAGCCTGGAGGGCCTCAAGGTCCTGCAACCCAAGAAGGCCAAGACCGCCAAGGACGGCTCGGTCGTCGAGCGCTTCTCCAAGGTGGGCAAGGTCCACATGGCGGTCTTCTCGCCCGACGGGCTCCAGGTCGTGGGCCTCATGGTCCGCAGGCCCGACGTCGCAGGCGTGGTCAAGCGCGACGACGTGTTTCTCGCCTGGGACTCGTTCTACGCCGACGAGGAGCACTGCGGCCTCGTTGTGGACGACCCCTCCAAGGGCATGGACTTCGCTGCCGTCAGGCGCCTGGGCCTCGACTGGGACCACTGCATCATATGGGAGGGCATCGACGCGACGACCCGCGACGGCAAGCCGCTGGGCTTCATCTCGGACGCCGAGGTCGACCCCAAGACTGGTCGGGTGGTGCGCTTCTTCACCACCGACGGCGTCGTCGCACACGCGCTCGTGGGCTCCTTCTCCATCGCTGCCGACCAGGTGGACGGCTACTGCAAGGGCCGCCTGGTCGTGAACGTGCCCGAGTCCGAGCTCCGGCTCGACGGGGGCATGGCCGCGGCCGCGGGCGAGGGGTTCGCCAAGGCCAAGGCCGGCGTGCACGAGGCCGGCAAGGTCGCGGGCTCTGCCGTCCAGAAGGGCTCCTACGCCCTCGGCAAGGCCATCGGCAAGGCCCAGCGCGCCTTCCACGAGGCCACGGCCGAGGACGATGAGCCGCAGCCCCAGGCGCCGGCCGTTCCTGCCTGCGACCCTCGCGTCGAGGTGCCGCCCGCGCCGCTTCCCGAGCGGGCCGGCGACGGCGAGCCGACTCCCAAGCCGAAGCCCAAGACGTACCGTCCCGCCGATGACGGCCCGTCTGCGGCCAAGGCGGGCAAGGGCGGCACGTCCGGTTCCGGCAAGCCGTCCGCGTCGGGCAAGAAGCAGCTCACCGGCGGCGAGAAGGCCGCGCGCGCCGTGGGCCGCCAGATCAGCTCCATGGGCAAGATGTTCAGCTCCTTCAAGGAGGAGTTCGACAAGGCGAGCAAGTAGCCCGCTGCACGAGGCACGCACGAGGGGCCGTCACCTGTCGGGTGACGGCCCCTCTTTGGTGCGGAGGCCGCGGCCGCATGCCCCTCGCCCGCGGCCGCCACAGGAGGTGCGCAATGAGAGAGGCCCCTGACGCGTGTCGGAGGCCTCTCGTGCTTCTCGCCAGGTGGCGCTTCTCGGCGCAGGCTACGCGGGCGCGGGTGCGCCCACGGCGGCGCGCCGGATGCGGGCGTGGGCCCGAGCGCGGGCCCGAGCGCGGCGTCGCTAGAGGCCCATGGCCTGCATGACGAACATCACGACGGTCAGGACGACGACGGCGATGATGGTGAACCAGGTCAGCACGTTCCACGCGCGGCCGTTGGCGTACTTGCCCATGACGTGGCGGTCGCTGGCGATGCGGACCAGGAAGATGAGCAGGACCGGCAGGAGCACGCCGTTGATGACCTGCGCGAGCATCATGATGCCGAAGAGGTCGACGTTGGGGATGATGACGATCGCGGCGGACACGAAGATGACGGCGGTGATGATGCCGCGGTACGTCGGGGCCTCGGACCAGCTGCGGTCGGCGCCGCGCTCCCAGCCGAACGCCTCGCAGATGGCGCTCGCGGTGATGCCGGGGAGCACGCAGGCGGCGAGGAACGACGCGCCCACGAGGCCGGCGCCGAAGAGCAGCTCGGCGTAGGGGCCGGCCAGCGGCGCCAGTGCGGAGGCGGCCTCCTCGGCGCCGCTCACGACGACGCCCGCGGGGTGCAGGACCGCGCCGGTGGTGAGGATGATGAACCAGGAGATGAGGCTCGCGGCCACGGCGCCCGTGACGGTGTCGACACGCTGGTAGGGGAGGTCCTCGGCGTGGGCGTTCTTCTCGACGACGTTGCTCTGGGCCAGGAAGATCATCCACGGCGCGATGGCGGTGCCCACCGACGCGACGAGAAGCGAGAAGTACTGCGGCGAGCTGTCGAAGTGCGGGATGATGGTGTGGACCATCGCGTCGCCCCAGTCGGGCCCGACCATGATGCCGGCGATGATGTACGTCACGAACACGCAGGCGATGGCCAGCAGGATCTTCTCGATGCGGCGGTAGGAGCCGCTCATGGTGAGCATCCAGATGGCGACCGCGGCGATGGGGACGCTCACGTACGCCGGCACGCCGAAGAGCGCGAGGCCCGACGCGATGCCGGCGAACTCGGACAGCGTGACGGTGGTGTTGGAGACGAGGAGCGCGAGCATGGCCAGGGCGCTCATGCGCACGCCGAACTGCTCGCGGATCAGGGACGCGAAGCCCTTGCCGGTCACGCAGCCCATGCGCGCGGCAGTCTCCTGCACGACGATGAGCAGGAAGCACATGACGGGCACGGTCCAGAGCTGGTTGAAGCCGAACATGGCGCCGGCGTTGGAGTACGTCGCCACGCCGCCGGCGTCGGCGCCCGCGAGGGCCGCGACCATGCCGGGGCCCATGGCCGCGAGGATGAGCTTGGGCTCAAGGCGTCGGCGGCCGTCGACGGGCTTGGTCTTGTCATCGAGCTGTGCCATGGGCTACACCAGGATTCCGGCGGAGAAGGCCACGAGGGCGGTGACCAGGACGAACACGACGATCGCGACGAGCATCGCGATGACGGAGAGGGCGAAGCCCGAAGTCTCCTCGTTGTGCTCGTCTCGGCTCCTCAGGACGGCGAGGTAGATCGGCGACGTGGCGAAGGAGACGAGCACGGACGCGGTGGCGCCGACGAAGCCGCAGGCGAGCGCCGGGCGCAGGGCCGTGTCGAGCGCCGTGGTGGCGTGCGCCCCGGAGACGAACAGCGTGCTGTCGAGCGCGACGGCGAACAGCGCCACGAGCGCGCCGAACGCGAGGCCCATGCCGAGGCTCTTGAACGTGAAGCCGACCATGGAGGGGGAGTCCTCGTCGTCGGGGTCGTTCCCCAGGAAGAAGTTGGTCACGTAGTTGATCGAGTCGTCCGCGAGCACGAGCGCGATGGGCAGCGTGGCGCAGGCGAGAAGGACGTTGGCCAGCGAGGTGAGGCTGCGCGTGGCGATGCCGCAGACGATGACCGTGATGACCCACAGGAAGAACCAGACGTTGCGGCGCATGAGCCACATGAGCGCGCCGCCGCCGGAGTTGTCCTCGCTGTCGGCCGCGCCGCCGCCGGCGATCTGCAGGTCCTCGGCGTGCTCCTCCTCGAGGACGTCGAGCGCGTCGTCGACGGTGACGATGCCGAGCAGACGGCCGTCGTCGGCGACGACCGGCATGGCGAGGAGGTTGTACTTGGAGATGTCCTCGGCCACGTCCTCCTGGTCGTCCTCGGGCCCGGCGGTGACGAGCTCGGTGGTGCAGATGTCGTCGAGGGCCACGTCGGGCTCGCTCACGATGATCTGGTTGAGCGTGACGACGCCGTAGAGCCTGTTGCCCTCCTCGACGAGGTAGACGTAGCGCACGGACTCGAAGTCCTCGTCGAGGCCGCGCAGCATCTGGATGGCGTCGGCCACGGTGGCGTCGCGGCCGATCGTGGCGACCTCGGAGGTCATGATGCGGCCGGCGGTGTCCTCGCGGTAGCCGAGCAGCTGGCGGATGGCGCGCTGCTCCTGGACGCCCATGAGGCGCAGGAGCTTCTCGGCCTTGTCGTAGTCCAGCTCGGAGACGAGCTCGGCGGCGTCGTCGGGGTCCATCTCGGACAGCATGCGCGAGGCGTCCGTCTCGTTCATGTTGCCCATGAGCTCGGCGGCCATCGCGTCGTCGTCGAACTCGGCCATGGCGCCGGCACGCTGCTCGTCGTCGAGCTGTGCGAAGACCTGGCCGCGCAGGCGCGGGTCGAGGCGCTCGATGATGTCGGCGATGTCGGCCGGGTGCAGCTCGTCGAGCGTCTTGTGCGAGACGGACAGCTTGACGTTGGACAGGTCGCGCTCGACCAGGTCCATGTAGCTCCACGCGATGATCTTCTCGGGCAGCGGGTGGCCGAAGGTGCGGCAGACGCGCAGGGCCAGGCCCTCGAGGGCGGGGTGCAGCGTGCGCAGGATGCCGCGCGCGCCCACCTCGGCGCCGAGCAGGCGCAGCTGGGTGGAGCTGGTGTCGGAGAGCTTGAGGTCGTTGACGCGCACGACGCGCATGCCGTGGGTGTCGACGATCTGCTTGTTGAGGATGTCCCTGGCGAGAAGGACCTCGTCGGGCTGGAGGTACGAGAAGCGCAGGTCGGTGGAGATGACCTTGAGCCTGACCTCGTGCTCGTCGTACGTGTCGACGTACTTGCGCCAGGAGATCATGATGGGGGTGCGGCCCGGGCCCATGAAGGCCAGGCTGGTGACGCGGGGGAAGACCTCGCCGGTGGCGATGCCCAGGTCGGACACCGTGCCGATCTTCTCGCCCTCGGCGTCCAGAACGGGGTTGCCCAGCAGCTGGGAAAGGTAGATCATTCGTGCTCCTTACGCTCGGACGCGTCGGGTGGCGCGCCTTGCGGATGACTGTCACACCCCGCGACGCGACTCGATGGAGCACACCGCAGGGTCATCGACTGTGAGGTCGAGGTTTCATGCGGACCCTTCTCTTAGGCGGATGGTGCGCGGGCCACAAAGGGCCAGCATCTCAATAGTATACACGGGCCGCGCGCGGCACCAGATTTTGGCGAAAGGCCTTACACCTTCCGTACTTGACCGCGGCGGGCGAGAGGTGCGACGGGTGCGGCGCCGTCGTGCGGCGTCCTTCTCGCGGCGATGCTCCACGTGAAACATGCGTTCTGATCCTGTAGGTGAGTGAGTGCCCGCACTGGCGGAGGAGGAGGGATTCGAACCCTCGGAACGGGGTTGCCGCTCGACGGTTTTCAAGACCGTTGCAATTAACCACTCTGCCACTCCTCCGCGGGGGCGCCCCTGTATCCTACCGCATATCGGATCGCGCCAAGACGCGGGAAGGGGGACGTCATGTGCCAGGCAACGAACGCCAGTCACGCGGACCAGCTCGACCAGCAGCAGCTCGACGAGAAGTTCATGCACGTTGCGCTCGAGGAGGCGGCGCTGGCCACCGAGGAAGGCGAGGTGCCCATCGGGGCGGTGGTCGTCTTCGACGGCGAGGTCATCGCGCGTGCCCACAACCGCCGCGAGACCGACACCGACCCCTCCGCCCACGCCGAGTTCGTCGCGATGGTCGAGGCGTCGCGCGTCCTGGACCGCTGGCGCCTCACTGGCTGCACCGTGTACGTCACCCTCGAGCCGTGCGTCATGTGCGCGGGCCTCATGGTCAACTCCCGTGTCGACCGCTGCGTGTTCGGCGCGAGCGACCCCAAGGGCGGCGCGGTGGGCACGCTCTACGACCTGAGCCACGACGAGCGCCTCAACCACGAGTTCGAGGTGACCTCCGGCGTGCTCGCCGACGAGGCCCCCCAGCAGCTGCGCGACTTCTTCAAGGCCCGCCGCAAGGCCCGAAAGGCGCAGCACGCGGCGGAGCGGGCTGCGGCCGAGGCGGTGGGGGCGGCGGTGCCGTGTGCCTGCGCGTCCGGGGAGGATGCCGTGCGAGCGGACGGGCCGGACGTCACGGGTCTTGACGGCGCCTCCAGCTAGCTGACGGGTCGCGGGCGCGGCGGCGGCACTTCTCGCCGGCGTCGCGTGGGACGAGAAGGGCCCCGGGGCCTCGCTCGCGAAGGTGGGCGGGCCTCGGGGCCCTATGCGTTGCGGGGCGTCGGGCGCGCGGCGCTGACGGCGCAGTCGCTCGCGGCGCTCGCTAGAGGACGAGCGAGCCGACGAAGACGAGGACGGACATGGCAGCCGCGAAGGCGAACGCCCACATGGCGACGCTGCCCATGACCTTGCCGTCCTGGCCGACGAGGCCCACGGCGGAGCAGCCGATCGCGATGTTCTGCGGGCTGAGCATCTTGCCGGCGCTCACGCCGAGCGAGTTGGAAGCGACGAGCCAGGTCGGGTCGACGCCCAGGGTGGTCGCCGCCTGCAGCTGCACGTTGCCGAAGAGGACCTCGGAGGACGTGCCGGAGCCGGTCACGAAGGTGCCGAGTGCGCCGAGCAGCGGTGCGACGAGCGGGTACAGCGGGCCGAGGGCGGCGACGAAGAACGCCGCGATGCTCGCGATCATGCCGGAGTAGCCCATGACCTTGGCGCAGGCCAGGACGCCGAGCATGGTGATGACGGTCTTGGACATCTGCTTGCAGGTCTCGCCCATGACGGCGAGCATCTCGCGCGCGGGGCAGCGCTGGATGACGCCGCCGACGATGCCGCAGGCCAGGATGAGGACGCCGGGGGTGTTGACCCAGGTGAACGTGAGGGTGGCGCTCGGGTCGCCGGAGTAGGCGTTCACCGTGGTGGCGATGCTGGACAGCGGGTCGTGGATGGCCGGGACGAGCTGGCTGGGGAGCAGGAGCACCAGGAAGATGAGGAGGAACGGCGACCAGGCGCGGAGCTTCTCGCCGGCGCTGGCCTGCGGCGCGGCGTCGGTGCCGGACTGGAGGCGGTGCTCCTCGGGGACCTCTCGGCTGTGGGTGGCCAGGCCGTAGGCGAAGGTGGCGCCCAGCGAGCAGACGGACGCCACGACGTCGGCGAGGGCAGGGCCGATGAGCGCGGCCGCCAGGACCTCCGGGACCGCGAACGACACGCCGGCGACGAGGGCCGCGCCCGTGGCGCCCTTGAGCGCGCGGGGGCCGCCGCCGACCAGGCAGACCATGATGATGGGGCACGCGATGACGAACGGGATCACCTGCACGGCCTGGGTGAGTGCGAGCTGGATGGCGTCGAGGCCCGTGATGGACGCGAGCGTGGTGGTGGGGATGCCGATGGAGCCGAACATGGTGGGCACGCCGTTGGCGACCAGGCACGACAGGATCGCGGTCACGGGGCTGACGCCCAGCGCGACGAGCATGCTCGCGGGGATGGCGACCGCGGTGCCGAAGCCCGCCATGCCCTCGAGGAAGGCGCCGAAGCACCAGCCGATGAGCAGCACGAGGACGCGGCGGTCGCACGAGACGGAGCAGAGCATGCCCTTGATCGTCTCCATGGCGCCGGTGTGCACCGTGAGGTTGTAGGTGAAGACCGCGGCGACGATGACGATGACGATCGGCCAGATCGCCATGAGCATGCCCTCGAGGGCCGCGGTGAGGAGGTCGAACGCGTCCATGTGCCAGATGGCGAGCGCGCAGACGGCGGCGACGACGAAGGCGCCGATGCTGGCCTTGTGCGCCTCCATGTGAAGGCCGCACAGCGCGACGATCAGCCAGACGATGGGCGCGAGCGCCAGCACGAACATGACCGTGAGCTCAAGCATGGTATCTCCCGGGCGGTTTGCGGATGGTCTTGTGTGGCCGCTGACCCGGGCGCGGGACAGTGTGCCGCTCACCAAATTTACCACGCCGTTCGCCGACTCGTCGTAATTCTTTCGCCCCGTTTGTAATTCGGTGCGACGAGAAGGGCCCCGAGCGCCGTCGCCGGCACCCGGGGCCCCGGGCGCGCCACCTTGGGGCGCTAGACCACCTGGAAGATGAAGAAGTCCAGGTAGTGGCTCTCGTCGACGCCCCACAAGATGGGGTGATCGGGCGCCTGCTGGCGCTCCTCGACCTGCTTGAGCTGCACGTTGGCGTCGTGCGCGGCCTGGGCGATCGCCTGTGCGAGAAGGTCGCGCGTCATGAAGTGCGAGCAGCTGCACGTGGCGAGGTATCCGCCGCGCGGCAGCAGTCGCAGGGCCTCGTAGTTAATCTGGCGGTAGCCGTGCGCGGCGTGGCCCACGGTGCTGCGGCTCTTGGTGAACGCGGGCGGGTCCAGCACGATGAGGTCGAACGGGCCGCCCTCCTCGCGGAGCCTCGCACGGTCGCGGGCGAGCTCGGGCAGGTACTCCATGACGTTTGCGCAGGTGAAGCCCATCCGGTCGTCGAGGCCGTTGAGTCGCGCGTTCTGCGCGGCGAGGTCGATTGCGGTCTGGCTGACGTCCACGCAGCGCACGTGCTGCGCGCCGCCGGCCGCCGCGTTGAGGCCGAACGGGCCCACGTGGCAGAAGCAGTCGAGCACGCGCCTGCCGGAGCTGATCTGGCGCACCGCGCGGCGGTTGTACTTCTGGTCCAGGAAGAAGCCGGTCTTCTGGCTGTTCTCGACGTCGAGGTCGAACGCGAGGCCGTTCTCGTGCACGACGATGCGCGCGGACTGCGGCACCTCGACGAGGCCCGAGCCGTCGTCCCACCAGCCCTTCGAGCGCTCGAGGCCCTCCTTGGCGCGCGACTGGCCGTCGTTTCGCTCGTAGACGCTGCGGACGTCCTGGCCGTCCTCGCGCAGGACGCGAACGACCAAGGGGAGCAGCCGCGACTTGAGGCGCTCCATGCCGACGGTGCCCACCTGCGCCACGAGGACCGAGCCGTAGCGGTCGACGACGAGCCCGGGCAGGCCGTCGGCCTCCGAGAAGACCACGCGGCAGGCCTCGAGGTCGCTGGCGGTGCCGGGCAGCGCCCGGGCCCCCATGCAGGTGACGCGGTGCTGCCAGGCGTAGCGGATGCGGCGCTCCCAGAACGCGTCGTCGAAGCGGTCGTTGGCGTTGCGGCTCACGACCCGCACGCGGATCTTGGACTCGAGCGAGAGCAGGCCCGTGCCCTGCCAGGTGCCGTTGTCCTCGCGCACGTCGACGAGGTCGCCGTTGGCCGCCTCGCGCCCGTCGGCGGGGGAGGGCTCCATGCGCACGACCTCGCCCTCGAACACCCAGGGGTGGCCGGCCTTGAGCGAGCGGCCCGCCTTCCTGGTGACGACGACCTGCGGGTACGGACGAACCTGCTTCATGTGGGCCCCCTTCTCGGGTGAGTGCGCGCTTGTCGCGAACCATTGTATTGCTCGGCCCGCCAGGCCGCCGCCCGGCCCCTCTCGCCGCACCCGCGCAAGAGAGAGGCGCCCCGACCCGGGCGGACCGGACCGGGGCGCCCACATGCGCCGTCTTCTGTGGTGGCGGGCTAGAAGTGCCTGCCGTAGCGGCCGCCGAAGCCGCGGCCGCGGGAGCGCGAGCCCGAGAACATGGTGCGCTTGGAGCGGGTGGTGGGGCGGTTGGCCTGCGGGACGATGCGGCCCGAGTCGTACTGGAAGCCCTCGAGGTCCCACAGCGGGACGAGCTTCTTGGTGAAGTACTCGATCTCGCGCAGGGGGCTGATCTCGTCCGGCGCGACGAAGGTGTACGCGTGGCCGGTGGCGCCGGCGCGGCCCGTGCGGCCGATGCGGTGCACGTAGTCCTCGGGGTCCATGGGCACGTCGAAGTTGACGACGGCGTCGACGCCCGCGACGTCGATGCCGCGGCTCATGACGTCCGTCGCGACGAGGACCTGCACCTTGCCGTCGCGGAAGCGCTCGAGCGCGCGGGCGCGGGCGGCCTGCGGGCGGTCGGCGTGCATGACGTCCACCTTGACGCCGGCGGCCTTGAGCGTGGCCGAGACGTCGTCGACGCGGTGCTTGGTGCGGCAGAACACCAGGACGCGCTCGGGCGCCTGGTCGGCCGCGCCGCCGGTCTGGAGCAGGGCGCGCAGCAGCTCGCCCTTCTGGCCCTGGGTGACGGGGCAGAGGTGCTCGTCGACGGTGTCGGCCGTCTCGCCCACGCGCGAGATCTCCACGGTGGCAGGGTCGTCGAGCATGGCGTCGATGGTGGCCTTGATGGAGTCCGGGATGGTGGCCGAGAAGAGCAGCGTCTGGTGGCGCGCCGGCAGGGCGTGCATGATGCGGCGCACGGAGGGCCAGAAGCCCATGTCCAGCATGCGGTCGGCCTCGTCGAGGACGAGGACCTTGACCTGGCGCAGGCTCACGTGGCCGTGCTCCATGAGGTCCAGGAGGCGTCCCGGCGTGGCGACGAGCAGGTCGCAGCCGCGGGAGAGCTGCTCGATCTGGCGGTCGAACTTCTCGCCGCCCATGACGATGACGGCGCGCTGCGAGGTGTGCTTGCAGACCGTGGCGACCATGCGCTCGATCTGCGCGGCCAGCTCGCGGGTGGGGGTGACCACGAGGGCGTGCGGCCCCTTGCCCGTGGCGCCCATCACGCGCTGGAGCGTGGGGAGCGCGAACGCGGCGGTCTTGCCCGTGCCCGTCTGCGCGGACGCGACGACGTCGCGCCCCTGGAGGGCCACCGGGATGGCGCCCGCCTGGACGGGGGTGGGCTCGCTGAAGCCGAGGGCGTCGACCCCGGCGAGGATCTGCTCGTTTAGCCCGAGCTCGGCAAATGAAGTAGCCATGCTGCCCAGTATGAGACAACTCCGCGGGCTCTGCACGTGAGAACCTGCGGGTTCGTCGCGAGCGGCATGGGAAGGCCCCTCTCGCCGGGGCGCGGTGCGCGGGCGAGAGGGGCCTTGGGGACGCGGCCGTGGCCGCGGGCTGGCGTGGTGTGGCCTAGAAGACCGGGACGACGACGCCGGAGTAGGTCTGCTCGATGTAGGAGCGGACGGTCTCGGACTGCAGCGCGGCGACGAGGGCCTTGATCTTGTCGGAGTCGGCGTTGTCCGGGCGGCAGACGACGAGGTTGGCGTAGGTCTTGGCGGCCTCGGAGTCGGCGGACTCGGTCACGAGCGCGGAGCTGGTGTCAAGGCCAGCGGCCAGGGCGTAGTTGCCGTTGACGATGCCGAAGTCGGAGTCCTGCAGGGTGTGGGGGATGTTGGCGGCCTCGAGCTCGACGATCTCGACGTTGTGGGGGTTCTCGACGATGTCGTTCTTGGTGGCGCTCAGGCCGGCGCCGTCACGCAGCTTGATGATGCCCTGGTCCTGGAGCAGCAGCAGCGCGCGGGCCTCGTTGGTTGCGTCGGACGGGACGGCGATCTTGGCGCCGTCGGGGACGTTGGCGAGGTCGGAGCTCTTGCCGGCGTACAGGCCCATCGGCTCGAAGTGGATGGCGCCCGCGTCGACCAGGTCGGTGCCGTTCTCGGCGTTGTAGTCGTCGAGGTAGGGCTTGTGCTGGAAGTAGTTGGCGTCGAGGTCGCCCTCGGACAGGGCCACGTTGGGCTGGATGTAGTCGTTGTACTCGACGACCTCGAGGGTGTAGCCCTGCTTGGAGAGCTCGTCCTTGACCTGGGCGAGAATCTCGGCGTGCGGCGAGGGGGAGGCGCCGACGCGGATCGTGGTGTCGGCGCTGGCGGCCGCGTTGCCGCCGCCGCAGGCGACGAGGGCGAGGGCGAGGCCGCAGGCGACGACGCCGCCGAGCAGGGAGGTGAGGCGAGACTTTGCAGACATGTTGACAACCTTTCATCTGTTATATGAGCGAAGGGTATGCGACCACACGCCCCGCTGCGAGGGGGCGGCGATGCCGGGAGGGGGGATGGGTGCGGCGCGACGGCGCCGCGGCTTCATGTGCGCTCGCTAGGAGCGCATTCGCTTGTCGCAGATGCGGACGAGCAGGTTGCCGGCAGACTGGATGAGCTGCACGAGCACGACGAGGATGACGATCGTGGCGATCATCACGTCGTTCTGGTAGCGCTGGTAGCCGTAGCGGATGGCGATGTCGCCGAGGCCGCCGGCACCGGTCACGCCTGCCATGGCGGAGTAGCCCAGGATGGTGATGGTCACGATGGGCAGGCCGCGCAGGAGGCTGGGAAGGCCCTCGCGCAGGTAGACCTTGGTGACGATCTCCCAGGTGGAGGCGCCCATGGAGCTGGCCGCCTCGATGAGGCCGTGGTCGACCTCCGAGAGGGACTGCTCGACCATGCGGGCGACGAAGGGGCCGGCGCTGATGATGAGCGGGACCATGGCCGCCGAGACGCCCAGTGACGTGCCCACGATGGCGCGGGTGAACGGGCTGATGAAGGTCAGCAGGATGATGAAGGGCAGCGAGCGGAGCATGTTGACGGCCCAGCCGAGGACGGCGTAGGCGCGCGGGTGCTCGTGGAGGCCGCCAGGGGCGAGAAGGACGAGCAGGACGCCCAGGACGATGCCGATGACGTAGGCCCACAGCGTGGAGCCGACGACCATGACCAGGGTGTCGACGGTGCCCTCGGCGAGAAGGCCGCCGTACTGGGCGAAGAAGTCGGAAAGGTACTGCATGACGTCCACTACGCCACCTCGCCCTCTGCGTCGTCGTCAGCCGCGGTGGCCGCGGTGCCGTCCTCGAACCTCAGGAGCTCGCGGGTGACCTTGGCCTGCGGGTTGCCCAGGACCTGGGCGGCCGTGCCCTCCTCGACGAGCCTGCCGGACTCCATGACCGCGATGCGGCCGCAGATGCGGCGGGCGACGGCGATGGAGTGGGTGATCAGCACGATGGTGACGCCCAGCTCGCGGTTGATGCGGGCGAGCAGGTCGAGCACCGAGCTGGTGGTGAGCGTGTCGAGCGCCGAGGTGGCCTCGTCGCACAGCAGCACCTCGGGGCTGGTCATGAGCGCGCGGGCGATGGCCACGCGCTGCTGCTGGCCGCCGGAGAGCTGACTGGGGTAGGCGCCCTCGCGGCCCTCGAGGCCGACGATGCGGAGCAGCTCGCGTGCGCGCTCCCTCGGGTCGGCGGTGGCCTTGCCGGCGGCGCGGCGCGTCGCGGACAGCGCGGCGGGGAACATGACGTTCTCAAGGATCGTGCGCTGCTGGAACAGCGAGAAGCCCTGGAAGATCATGCCGATGCCGGCGCGCAGCTCGCGGAGCTGGGACCCCTTGAGGGCGGTCACGTCGCGGCCGTCGATGACGACGGAGCCGGACGTGGGGCGCTCCAGGAGGTTGATGCACCGGACGAGGGTGGACTTGCCGGCGCCGGACTCGCCGATGATCCCGAAGACCTCCCCGGAGGGGATGGTCAGGGTCACGTCGTCGAGGGCGTGGACGCAGCCGGCGGGCGTCTGGAAAGACTTGGTTATGTTCTTCAACTCAATCATGGGTTCGAGTATACGGGGCCCTGCCAGATAGAGAAGCACACAATTCACTATAGCCCGACATAGGCTAAGACTATGGTACCGTGCGACGCGTCGATTGCGGCGGCGAGAAGTCCCTCTCGCCTGCGATGACGTCGCAGGATCGCTATTCTGTCCGGTGCCTGAGCTACGTTCGCGGCAAGAGGGGCCGGTTGTCGGGGGGTGCGTCATGGGGTCGGAGAGGCTCACGGAGGAGCTCGTGGCCAGCATCGTCGGGGCGGCGTCGCCCGAGGCGTACCTCGCCTGCGGGCAGACGCTCGACCGCGACCTGCCCGACTACCTCGCCGGGCTTCTCGCCCGCTCGGGGATGACCCGCGCGCAGGCCATCCGGCGCGCCGGGCTCGGGGCCACCTTCGGCTACCAGGTGTTCCAGGGCACGCGCCGCCCCGGGCGCGACCACGCCATCATGCTGGCGCTGGGCCTGGGGTGCGACCTGCGCGAGACGGGCCGTCTGCTGCGCCTGGCGGGCGCCTCGCAGCTGAGCCCGAAGTGCGCGCGCGACGCGGTCGTCATCTGGTGCGTCTCGCACGGGCTGGACCGCGAGCGGACCGACGACGAGCTGTGGCGCCTGGGCGAGCGGACCCTGCTGGACGCGGGGAGGTAGGCCGTGGACGACGCGACGACCATGCTGGGGATGCGCCTCGACGATTCGTTCGAGGTGGAGCGCGTGCTCTCGAGCGGCGCGACGGGCTCGACCGAGCTCGTGCGCGCGGGCGGCGAGGGGCCCTTCGTGCGCAAGCGGGTCCCGGAGGGGCTCGC